>NZ_LXYF01000041.1:0-203495 GCF_002894065.1 Sphingobium sp. SA916 | reverse complement strand
GGGAGGGGTTAGGGGTGGGCGCGAGCGTAGCGAGCTTCTGACTTAGCCGTTGCAAAACAGCGCAGATGCCGCGCCAGCCCACCCCCTAACCCCCTCCCGCCTGCGGGAGGGGGAATGTCCGCAATCCACCCATTTACGAGACGCTTGGAGATGGAAACCCCTTATTTCCCCTCCAACATCTCGATCATCAGCGAAAAGTCGCGCCCCGCTTCACCCTGATTGGCGAGCAGTTGGTAAAGCGACTCCGCCGCATTTCCCATCGGCACGCTCGCTCCGACCGAAGCGGCGGCTTCCGTCGCCAGCTTCAAATCCTTCAGCATCAGCCCCACGGCGAAACCGCCCTGATAGCCATTGTCCGACGGGCTTTGCGGCCCGACGCCCGGCACCGGGCAATAGCTGGTCATGGACCAGCTTTGCCCCGACGATACGCTGGAAATATCGTAGAAGGTCTGCGGGTCGAGGCCCAGCTTCTTCGCCATGGCGAAGGTCTCGCAGGTCGCCACCATGGTCGCGCCCAGCAGCATGTTGTTGCAGATCTTGGCGGCCTGACCATTGCCCGCGCCGCCGGCATGGATCACCGCCTTGCCCATGGCCGACAGGATCGGCCTGGCCCGGCCGAAAGCCTGGTCCGAGCCGCCGACCATGAAGGTCAGCGTACCGCCATTGGCCGCCGCGATGCCGCCTGAAACGGGTGCATCGACCATCTCGAAGCCCTTGCCCGCAGCGGCTTCCTCCACCCGGCGCGCCGTCGCGACGTCAATGGTCGAACAGTCGAGGAACAGCGCATCCGCCTTGGCCGCCTCGAAGACCTCGCCCGTATAGACGGCTTCCACATGCTTTCCCGCTGGCAGCATCGTGACCACCGCATCGGCCCCTGAGACCGCCTCCGCCGCGCTGGCGCAGCGCACGGCGCCAGCTTCGGCCGCCTTGGCCAGCGCCTCTTCCGAAAGGTCGAAGGCCCGCACGGCAAAGCCGTTCTTCAGCAGATTTGCGGCCATCCCACCGCCCATATTGCCCAGGCCGATGAAGGCGATGGTCTGGCTCATTTCAGGCACTCCTCTAGAGCGATTTCATGTCAGATAGGCCATCTGACGGCTTGGAAATCACGGAAAACAAAGCATGTTCAGCCGCGCAGTTCGGGCAGCGGCGTCCATTCCCTTTCCGGCGGCAAGGGCGCGAACAGGCTGTCCACCAGCTCGTCCGTCACATCCTCCGGCCGTGCGGGATTCCATCGCGGCGCATTGTCCTTGTCGAAGATCACCGCGCGCACGCCCTCCACGAAATCGGGACGGCGGATGACATGATGGCCGATGCGATATTCGTTGCGCATATTGTCGGCAAAATCGGTGAAGGCAGCGCCCTCGACCATCTGGCGCAGCGCCACCTTGATCGTCTGCGGCGATTTGGTGGCGAGCGTCGCCAGTTGCTCGCGCGCCCAGTCCGATCCGTCGGCTTCCAATGCAGCCAGAATATCCTCGAAGCGGTCCGAAGCGAACAGCCGGTCGATCTCCTCCCGATGCGCCTGCCAGGCCGATGGCGGCGGCGCATCGGCCATTTCGTCCAGTATTTCCGCCAATCCATCGGGATCGGCAATGATCCGCGCCTTGACGGCATCCAGCTTGTCCGACGCCATATAATGGGTCGCGATGCCGATGGCGGCGCAATCCGCGCCCTTGATCCGCGCCCCCGTCGTCGCCAGCCATGCTCCGGTTCGCCCCGGCATGCGCGGCAGGAACCAGCCGCCGCCCACATCGGGAAACAGCCCAATGCCCGTCTCCGGCATGGCATATGTGGTCCGCTCTGTCGCCACGCGATAGCGCGCCGGATCGGAAATCCCCACGCCCCCGCCCATGACGATGCCATCGATGAAGGCAATAATCGGCTTTTCATAGACGAACAGCAGATGGTTCATCCGATATTCGGTGAAGAAGAATTGCTCCGCCTCCGAACAGTCGCCCCTGGCGCTGTCGGCGATCATGGCGATGTCCCCGCCCGCGCAGAAACCGCGCCCTTCGGCATGATCCAGCATCACCGCAACGACGATCTCATCCTCCCGCCAGGCCAGCAGCGCATCAATGATCGCGCCGCACATCTCGGTGGTCAGCGCATGGATCGCCTTGGGCCGGTTCAGCCTTATCCGCCCCATGCCATTGTCGACGGAAATCAGCACCTGATCGGTCATAAAATCTCCTGCGCATTCTCTCTCGGGCTTAGGGCCGCAGCATGTCGCGGGCGATGATCATGCGCATCACCTGATTGGTGCCTTCCAGGATCGAATGCACGCGCAGATCGCGCCAGAAGCGCTCGATCGGATAGTCCATCAGATAGCCATAGCCGCCATGCAGCTGCAGCGCCCGGTCGACCACCGACGATCCGGTGTCGGTCGCCAGCCGCTTGGCCATGGCGGCGAAGCGCGTCTTGTCCGGCGCATTCTCCGTCACCTTGACCGCCGCCGCATAGAGCAGCGTACGGGCGGCCTGAAGCTCTGTCTCCATATCCGCCAGCGTGAACTGCGTGTTCTGGAAATCCGCGATGCTCTGCCCGAACTGCTTGCGATCCTTGGTGTAAGTGAGCGCTTCGTCGATGCAGCGCTGCGCTCCGCCCAGCGAGCAGGCGCCGATGTTGAGCCGCCCGCCGTCCAGCCCCATCATCGCGATGCGAAAGCCTTCACCCTCGGCGCCGACCAGATTCTCGACCGGCACCCGCACGCCGTCGAAATTGACCTGAGCCGTCGGCTGCGAATGCCAGCCGAGCTTGCGTTCCTGCGCGCCGAAGCTGACGCCGGGCATGTCCTTCTCGATGACGAGGCAGGATATGCCCTTCGGCCCGTCGTCGCCGGTACGGACCATGACGACATAGATTTCATTCTCCCCGCCGCCGGAGATGAACTGCTTGGAGCCGGTGACGACATAATGATCGCCTTGCCTGATCGCCCGCGTCTTGAGCGCCGCCGCGTCGGACCCCGATCCCGCTTCGGTCAGGCAATAGCTGCCGATCCGCTCCATCGGCACCATGGAGGGCAGATATTTGTCCTTCACGGCCTGCGATCCGAACCGGTCGATCATCCAGGCGGCCATATTGTGGATCGAGATGAACGCGCTGGTCGACGGACAGCCATAGGCCATCGCCTCCATGACCAGCGCCGCCTCCAGCCGCCCAAGGCCGATGCCGCCCGATTCCTCCGACACATAGATGCCGCCGAAGCCCAGTTCCGCCGCGGCGCGGATGGTGTCGCGGGGGAAGATATGCTTTTCGTCCCACTCCGCCGCAAAAGGGGTGATCGCATCGGCGGTGAACCGGCGCGCCATTTCCTGAATGGCCAACTGGTCCTCGGTGAGATCGAACTGGCTCACAAACTCTCCTGACGTTCGCTTTGGGTTGCTTCTAGATACGATGCGGAATTGCACGCAACAACGCAGTTCTGCATAGCATTGCAGCGATTTTGCAGATTTGGCGAGTGATGAATGTTCGATTGGGACGATCTCAGGGTCTTTCTGGCGGTGGCGCGCACGCGAAAGATCGCGCCCGCCGCGCGAGCCCTGGGGATCGATGCGACGACCATAGCGCGGCGGCTTGCCCGGCTGGAGAAGGCGCTGGGCCCTGAACTGTTCGAAGTGGGGGCGGGGGAGCGCACGCTGACGGCCCATGGCCAGGCGTTGCTGAGCCATGCCGAAAGCATCGAGAGCGCGGCGCTCGCCGCGATGGAGGAGGCCACCGGGCGGGAGCATCATCTGAACGGCCAGGTGCGCCTTTCGGTGGCCGAGGGTTTTGGCACCTGGGTGCTGGCGCCGGGGCTTGCCGACTTCGCCAGGCGCCATCCCGCCATCAGGCTGGACCTCATCACCGCATCCGGTTTCCTCAATCCGTCCAAGAGGGAGGCCGACATGGCGGTCATGCTGGCCCGGCCGCAGCGGGGGCGGCTGTCGGTTCGCCGGATGGGCGATTACCGGCTGCACCTTTATGCCGCGCCCCACTATCTGGCGGAGGCGGGCATACCCGAAGGCACCGCCGACCTGCGCGATCATGTGCTGATCGGCTATGTGCCGGAATTCATCTTCTCGCCCGAACTCGACTATCTGGACGAGGTGGAGGCGGGGCTGGAAGCCAGTCTGCGCGCCACCAGCATCAATATGCAGCATCGCATGATCGCGGAAGGGGCGGGGATCGGCGTGCTGCCTGATTTCATCGCGGGCGGCGATCCTTCGCTGGTGCCGGTGATGGCCGGCGAGGTGGAGATCATGCGCAGTTTCTGGCTGGTGACGCATGGCGACCTTAAGAAGCTGCCCCGCATCGCGGCCGTGGCGCTATGGTTGCAGGAGCGTATCGAAACCCTGAAAAGCGCCGCCGAGGTCGACCAGACGACGGGAAATCGCCTCTAGGCCATATCGACGCGGCCCGTCGGGGCCGCTAAGGGAGTCGGCATGACAGTGAAATGGTCGCAGTTCGCTCATGCAGCATAAGTCCAAGCGCAGCCGGGCGATGACCCTGCCCAACAGCGAGTTTCGCACCCGGGCGACCGAATATCTGGATTTCCTGGCCGCCTGGGTGAAGAAACCGCGCCAGACCGCGTCCGTGGTGCCCAGCAGCCGTTATCTCGCGCGGTTGATGGTCGAGCATATCGATCCGGAGGACGGCCGGGTAATCGAACTGGGCGGCGGCACGGGCGTCTTCACCCGAGCGATCCTGGGCACCGGCCTTCCCCCGGACAAGCTGGAGGTGGTGGAGATCAACCCAGCCTTTGCGCGCGGGCTGCGGCGTCATTTTCCCCATGTTTCGGTGCTGGAGACCCCGGCGCAGATCGTTTCCACCGCAACCGCCGGAGAGGCCGGGGAATATCAGACGGTCATCAGCGGCTTGCCCCTGCTGGCGATGGATCGGCAGATGCATGCCGACATTCTTTCCGAAAGCTTCCGCATGCTGCGGCCCGGCGGCGCCTTCATCCAGTTCACTTATTCGATGCGTCCGCCCGTGAGCCGGGAGATTCTCGACGCGCTCGGCCTGGAGGTCGTCAGGGCCGGCCAGACCGTCCGCAACTTCCCGCCCGCCACGGTCTTCCGCTTTTTCCGCAAGGGCGAATAGACTGCGGTTGCGCCGCGCGGGCGGCACCCTATCTTTGCGCTTCAGAAAAAAGGGGGCACTGCCGCGCATGGCGTCCATCATTTCCGTTTCGGGCCTGACCAAAAGCTATGCTTCGGGTTTCCAGGCGCTCAGGGGCGTCGACCTGGAGATCGAGGAGGGCGAGATATTCGCGCTGCTTGGGCCGAATGGCGCGGGCAAGACCACCATGATCTCCATCATCTGCGGCAATGTCCGGCCGACGGGCGGCAGCGTCACCGTCGCCGGGCATGACATCGTCCGCGACTATCGCGGATCGCGTTCCGCCATCGGCCTGGTGCCGCAGGAACTGCATACCGATGCGTTCGAACGGGTGATCGACACGGTCACCTTCTCTCGCGGATTGTTCGGCAAGCCGCGCAACGACGCCTATATCGAGAAGATCCTGCGCGACCTGTCGCTCTGGGACAAGCGCCACAGCAAGATATTGGAGCTGTCGGGCGGCATGAAGCGCCGCGTGATGATCGCCAAGGCGCTGTCGCACGAACCGCGGGTGCTGTTCCTGGACGAGCCGACCGCCGGGGTGGACGTCGAACTGCGCCGGGACATGTGGAAGCTGATCGGGGAACTGCGCCAGACCGGCGTCACCATCATCCTCACCACCCATTATATCGAGGAAGCGGAGGAAATGGCCGACCGGGTCGGCGTCATCAACAGGGGCGAACTGGTGCTGGTGGAGGAAAAGACCGCCCTCATGAAGAAGCTCGGCAAGAAGACGCTGACCATCGTGCTGGCGGAACCGCTTTCCGCCGTGCCGCCGGAGCTTGGCGAATGGCAGGTCGCGCTGAAGGCGGACGGCCATGAGATCGAATATGTGTTCGACACCCAGGCGGAACGGACCGGCGTATCGTCGCTGCTGCGCAAGCTGGGCGATCTTGGCATCGGCTATAAGGACCTCAATACCGAGCAGAGCAGCCTGGAGGATATTTTCGTCTCCCTGGTCCATCAGGAGAAGCCGGCATGAGCGGGTTCAATTATCGGGCCATATGGGCGATCTATAAGTTCGAACTGCATCGCTTCCGCCGCACGCTGCTGACCGGGCTGCTGGTGCCGGTGATCACCACCTCGCTCTATTTCGTGGTGTTCGGCGGCGCGATCGGTTCGCGCATGACGCAGATCGACGGGATACCCTATGCGGCCTTCATCGTGCCCGGCCTGATCATGATGTCGATGTTCACCGAAAGCATCTTCAACGCCAGCTTCGGCATTTATATGCCCAAATTCACCGGCACCATCTATGAACTGCTGTCGGCGCCGGTATCGGCGGTGGAGACGATCATCGCCTATGTCGGCGCGGCGGCGACCAAATCCCTGATCGTCGGCACCATCATCTTCGTGACCGCGCATCTGTTCGTGGACATCCGGGTCGCCCATCCGCTCGCGATGGTCGCCTTCATGGTGCTGATCGCGGTCAGCTTCTGCCTGTTCGGCTTCATATTGGGGATATGGGCGCAGAGTTTCGAGCAGTTGCAGGTGATCCCGCTACTGCTGATCATGCCGATGACCTTTCTGGGCGGCGCCTTCTATTCGATCCACATGCTGGCGGAGCCGTGGCGGACGATCACGCTGTTCAACCCGATCGTCTATCTGATCTCCGGTTTCCGCTGGACCTTCTTCGGGCGGGGCGATGTGGGCATCGAGTTCAGCCTGCTGTTCGTCGCGGGCATGCTGGCGCTTTGCCTTGCCATCATTGGCTGGATGTTCCGGACGGGCTATCGCCTCAAGAAATAAGGCGCAAGGCGTCCGGGTCCGGCTTAGCAAGCCTTGCTCCTGTGTAGGCAGGGGCCCGGTCCTGCCGTTCGAACCGGATTCCCGTCCGCGCAGGAACACGGATCAATGCCCCTAGAGCAGATTCCGATCCGATTGCGTCGGCTCGACTGCTCTAGGTTTTTGTTTTGTCGCGTTTTCCCAGTCAGCAGATGATTTCATCTGCTTGGAAAAGCGCTAGCTCAACCGGTCGATGGCCTCGGCATCCAGACCGCCGGGGATGACCATGATCGGGCAGGGCAGCTTGCCCGCGTCGGCGCCCGCGAAGTGCGAGACGAGGACGCCGGGGTGCCCGCTGGCGGCGGCCCCCAGCACCAATGCCGCGACATCGTCCATCTCCTCCAGCGTGTGGCGCACGACCGTCACCGGATCGCCCTGCCGCACGGTGATGCTGGGGCGGATGCCGGACTCGTCGGTCAGCGTGCCCGCCGCGCTCGTCACCAGCGCTTCGGCCCGTTGCAGGGCTTCATCCTCCATCGTCGCCTGCACGCCGCCCCATTGGACGAACTCGGCGGGAGGGATGAGGGCCAGGATGCGGATCGCGCCCGCCGTCTTGGCGGCGCGCCGCGCAGCGAAACGAAGCGCCGTCTCCGCCTCCGGCGATTCGTCCACGACAACCAGATATGTCCGCATCTGCCGCATCCTTACAGGGTAACGACCTTTTGGTCTTCATCGTCACAGGCGCCGGCTGAACCCATATGGTTAGCCGTGAACCAGAGTGGTGAAATGTGGCCGATTATCGGCGGGTGCGCAAGGCTTGGCCTTGACCGTTCCGGCCAAAGCGCCGAAACGAACTTCATTGCCCCATGCCCGATAAAGATGAGAGGCCTTCCACCCATGAGCAAGACGATCCAGATGCCGGCCCTTTCCCCGACCATGGAAGAAGGGACGCTGGCAAAGTGGTTGGTGAAGGAGGGCGATGCCGTCTCCTCCGGCGACCTGCTCGCAGAGATCGAGACCGACAAGGCGACGATGGAATTCGAAGCCGTCGATGAAGGCATAGTGGCCAAGATACTGGTGGCCGAAGGGGCGGAGGGCGTGAAGGTGGGCACGGTCATCGCCATCATCGCGGAGGAGGGCGAGGATGTATCGCAGGCCGCTGCTGGAAATGCCGCGCCCAAGGCGGCTGCTCCCGCAGAGAGTCCAGCGCCCAAGGCCGACCCCGTTCCCGCCAAAGCGCCCGCACCTGCCGCCAAGGCTGATCCGGCGCCGGCCCAGGGGACCGATGGCAGGGTGAAGGCCAGCCCGCTCGCTCGCCGTCTGGCCGAGGCCAAGGGGCTCGATCTTGCCGCCGTCACCGGTTCCGGCCCCAATGGCCGCATCGTGAAAGCGGACCTCGACGGTGCTGCGCCGGCCGCCAAGGCCGCTGCTCCGGCGCCTGCCTCCGCGCCTGCGGCCGCACCCGTCGCCGCTCCGGCTGCGGCGCAGGACTTCGGCATCCCGCATGAGGTCATCAAGCTCAGCGGCATGCGCAAGACGATCGCGCGCCGCCTGACCGAATCCAAGCAGCAGGTGCCCCATATCTACCTGACCGTGGACGTTCGGCTCGACAAGCTGTTGAAGCTGCGCGGAGAACTCAATGCCGGCCTTGCTTCGCGGGCCGTCAAGCTTTCGGTGAATGACCTGCTGATCAAGGCGCTGGGCGTCGCGCTGGTCCAGGTGCCGGAATGCAATGTGCAGTTCGCCGGGGACCAGATGCTGAAATTCCAGCGCGCCGACATTTCGGTCGCCGTGTCGATTCCCGGCGGGCTGATCACGCCGATCGTGACCGAAGCGGACAGCAAGGGCGTCGCCGCCATCTCGACCGCGATGAAGGATCTCGCCAGCCGCGCCAAGGACGGCAAGCTGAAGCCGGAGGAGTATCAGGGCGGCACGGCCTCGCTCTCCAACATGGGCATGTTCGGCATCAAGCAGTTCGAGGCCGTCATCAACCCGCCGCAGGGCATGATCATGGCTATCGGCGCGGGCGAGAAGCGGCCCTATGTCATCGATGACTCGCTCCAGATCGCGACGGTCATGTCGGCCACCGGCAGCTTCGACCATCGCGCCATTGACGGCGCCGACGGCGCCCGCCTGATGCAGGTCTTCAGGGAGCTGGTCGAAAACCCGATCGGCATGCTGGCCTGATGAGCCGGATGGACGAGCAGCCGCCGGCAGACCACCCGGCGGTGCGCGTCATCGCGATGCCTGCCGACACCAATCCCTATGGGGATATTTTCGGCGGCTGGTTGATGAGCCTGATGGATTCCGCGGCGGGTTCCGTCGCCGCCAGACACAGCCATGGCCGTGCCGTGACCATCGCGGTGGAGGGCATGACTTTCCTGCGCCCGGTCGTTGTGGGCGATGAGGTGTCGGTGTTTGCAACGCTGAAATCGGTCGGGCGCACGTCCATGAAGATCGACGTGGAAGCATGGCGCCGTGCCCGGCACGACGACCGCAGCTATCGCGTCACCCGCGCGACCTTCACATTCGTGGCGATCGGTGAGGATCGCCAGCCCCGTTCCGTGCCGCCCTTGGCGGACCAAGACTAGAGAGACCGATATGGCTGAGAATTACGACCTCATCGTTCTGGGCTCCGGCCCCGGCGGCTATGTGGCCGCGATCCGCGCCGCCCAACTGGGCCTGAAGACCGCCATTGTCGAGCGGGAGAATCTGGGCGGCATCTGCCTCAACTGGGGCTGCATCCCGACCAAGGCGCTCCTGCGTTCCGCTGAAATCTACCATTATATGCAGCATGCCGGGGACTATGGACTGGCGGCCGAGAAAATCAGCGCCGACATCGCGGCGGTGGTGAAGCGTTCGCGCGGCGTCGCCAAGCAACTGAACCAGGGCGTCACGCACCTTATGAAGAAGAACAAGATCGCCGTTCAGATGGGCGAGGGCAAGCTGACCGGGAAGGGCAGGCTCAGCGTCACCAGGGACGGCAAGACGGAGGAACTGACCGCGAAGAACATCATCGTCGCCACCGGTGCGCGGGCGCGCGACCTGCCGGGCAGCCCGGCCGACGGCAAGCGCGTCTGGACCTATCGCCACGCCATGACCGCGCCGGAAATGCCGGGCAAGCTGCTGGTCATCGGATCGGGCGCGATCGGCATCGAGTTCGCCAGCTTCTACAATGACATGGGCGCCGACGTGACCGTGATCGAGATGATGGACCGCATCGTGCCGGTCGAGGATGCGGATGTTTCCGCCTTTCTCGAAAAGGCGCTGAAGAAGCAGGGCATGACCATCCTGACCGGTGCTGGCGTCAGCGACATCCAGGTCGGCGCCAATGGCGTCAAGGCGAAGCTGAAGGACAAGGCAGGCAAGGAGAGCGCCGCCGAATTCAGCCACATGATCGTCGCCATCGGCATCGTCCCCAATACGGAGAATATCGGCCTCAAGGAACTGGGCGTCGCCATGGACGAGCGCGGTTTCCTGAAGACCGACGCGATGTGCCGCACCAATGTCGACGGCCTCTGGGCGATCGGTGACATCACTGCCCCGCCGTGGCTGGCGCACAAGGCGAGCCATGAGGGCGTGATCGCGGCGGAAGCCATTGCCGGCAATCATCCCCATGCCATGGACCCGCGCAATATTCCGGGCTGCACCTATTGCCATCCGCAGATCGCCTCCGTTGGCCTGACTGAAGCCAAGGCGAAGGAAGCCGGCTATGAGGTGAAGGTCGGCATGTTCCCCTTCATCGGCAATGGCAAGGCCATCGCGCTGGGCGAGGCGGAAGGTTTCACCAAGACGGTGTTCGATGCCAAGACCGGCGAATTGCTTGGCGCGCATATGGTTGGTGCGGAAGTGACCGAGATGATCCAGGGCTATACCATCGGCAAGACGCTGGAGACGACCGAGGCGGAACTGATGCACACCGTCTTCCCGCATCCGACCATCTCGGAATCGATGCATGAAAGCGTGCTCGCCGCTTATGGGCGCGCACTCCATATCTGATCGGCGCAAAGCCGTGGCTAAAGGCGCGGGGGCGTTTGTCCTCGCGCTTTTTTGCGTCCTGGGGATTGCGCTGGTCCAGCGGCAGGGATGGCTGGATGGGCTGAATGCCGGGTTGATGGGAATGGCGGGGCGCGCGCGGGACAGCGGCGCCGGAACCATCGTCACCTGGATCATGCAACTGGCGTCGGCCGTGGGCGGTACGGCCGGGCGCTTCGCTCTGCTGGGCGCCTGCTTCGTCGCGCTTTGGCGGATGGCGCGTGCGCGTGCCCTCTGGCTGTTCTGGGTGGCGTTCGGCGGGACATTGCTCAACCTGGCGCTCAAGCAGATATTTGCCGCGCCCCGGCCCGATCTGTTGCCGCATCTTGACCTGGTGAACAGCTATAGTTTTCCAAGCGGCCATGCGGCAGGAAACATGGTCTTCTTCGGGGCCCTGGCCATGCTGGGCGGGCGGCGCTCCGCCTATGTCGCCATGGGACTGGCGATTGCGCTGATCGGGATCAGCCGGGTCTGGCTGGGCGTGCATTGGCCGAGCGACGTGCTGGCGGGTTGGATCGAAGGACTGGGCTGGCTGGCGCTGTGCGGTGCCTGGCTACCAGCGCGGAGAGGGCAGGAAGAGTCGGCGGATGGGGTCATGGTGCGGGGGCATGCCGTCGGCGGTGACGAAGCCATGGACCCAGAAGCTGTCGAAAACCGTGGCGGCGGCAATGGCGAGTAGCAGCAGGGCCGATCCGGCGAACAGGGGCCGGGCGCCGCGCAGCGGGGCCGCCGGCATAAGGGCGAGCAATGCGAGTGGCAGGACGGGCAGGAAATAGCGACCCTGCGTCCCCTGGATATAGTCGGCGCCAAGCGGCGTGCCCGTCAGATACATGGCGGTTTCGATCAGCAGCGCCACCCCGGCCGCGATGGCGAGCCACCAGAGCCTTTGCCCCCATGAGACGCGCATGGCCGATCCGCTGCCAATCGCCGCGCCGAGCATTGCCAGCGCCAGCGGATAGGCGAGAAGAGGCAGCAAAATCGCATTCCAGCCGAAACGGCCCACGATCTGGAGCGCATAGACCGGCGCGCGTTCGGTGACGCTGGTGACAAGGATATGGAGATAGGCAAGCGGATCGTGCAGGATAACCGCCAATTGCTGACCGAGAGGCGCGGTCATGACCGTCTCGCCCGTCTTGCGCGACACGATATGGTAGAGCGCCTGGGTGCCGCCGGAGAGCTTCATCCACAGAAGGAAGGCGAAAGCGCCGATGACCATTGCGGCAAGGAGCGGCAGGGGTCGAAGATCGCGGCGGCTTTCCGGCCAGCGCAATCCGGCCGCCATCAACGGCAGATAGACGCCCTTGGCAAGCGCCAGCACGGGAGCGGTCAGGTAGAGCGCCAGGCCGCGTTTCGCCGTCCACCCCATGAAGCCGACCCGCAGCGCCAAGGCAAGGCCGAGAAAGCCCGTGCCGTTGATGACCGCATCGGGGGAGAGCGAAGCATTTTGATAGCAGAAGGTCGGCAGCAGCGCCGTGGCGAGCAGGGCATTGCGGCCGAAGGGAACAAGGCCGAGCGCCGCGGCCAGCATGGCCAGTGCGAACAGGGCGTTGACGATCCGGCCACTGTAGAAAGCTCCCAGATGCGGCAGGCCCAGGCTCTTGCCGATCGCCAGACCGGCCGCTCCGGGCAAATAGAGGGTGGGCGCATAGTTCGCCACATTGGGGAAATCGGCAAAGCGCCGCTCATCCGCACGGGATTTCCCGGCATCCCACGCGGTCATCAGCATGGACGGCCGGAACAGGCGGGCATCGGGTGATGCGCGCGTCGGGAAATGGGCGTCGTGCAGGTCGATTGCGGCGCGGGGAAGCTCCGCGCCGATCATCGCGCCCTGCTGCTTGGTCAGCATGCCGCCTTCGGAAAGGAGGAGCGCCTTCATAAAATGCTGATTCTCGTAGGGAGCCTGAAAGGGCGGCGTGACGCAGGCAAAGAAGAGGGTTGCGATGCAGATCAGGGCGTAGAGCCGCTTTTCCAGGCTGGTCCATGGCATATAGCCCGCCGTCGGCGGATTCGCCCGGCCGGATGTCCGTCTTTCCTGTCGCATCGATCGCCCCCTGTCTGGGCATGATGACCTAGCGGCAAGCTCTTAATATTTCGCGCCTATTTCTGATCTGCATCAACATATTGGGTGGGGGATCGCGTAAGTCTTCCGTAATATTTTCGGGCCAGTGTGGTCAGGCTCGGGACCCAATGCTGGCTGGGTCGAGGTTTGAGGCAAAAATGGCTCAGGGCCAGAAGGCAAGGCGCAGGAATATGTCGATATTTCCAGCCTTGCCGACGCAGTACTGGGGTCATTTCGGTCAAATTTCTGCGGGACGCCGAAATGGTTTCCATCTCGAACCGAAATGCGCTGGCAAAGGCAATGAGCCTTCGCGGCGCGCATTTCGACGCCTCGACCCCGCCAGTAACGGGTCCTGAGCCTAGCGGAGAACCCCATGTATATCATTGATTTCCGGCATGATCTGAACCTACTCGACATCCGATGGCGCGGCATCTTCACCGATGGGGCGATTGCGGAATATGCGCGCATATTGAAGCGCCAGTTCGTTGAGCAGGGGTTCCAGCCGGGCTATCTGCTGCGCATGGACATGACCGACAGCGCTGTCCAGACACAGGATGCGGTCGCATCCTTCGGTCGCCATCTCGCCGATTTTCCCAAGGCGAGGCGGATCGCCATCGTCACCCCCAGCGCCATTGCAAGCATGCAGGTGCGCCGGGTGATGACCCAACCCTATCTGCGGATATTTCCATGGGCTGAGCAGGCGCTGGAGTGGCTGCTGGAGGATGAAGCAGCGGTGGCTGGGCTGTAGCGGGCCATCCTGAGACCTTCGCATCACTTGCTCAGGTCCGCTTCCTACCGCTTCAACCCAGCTCAAAGCAAAATCAGCCCTCTTCCTCGATTTCCCGTTCCGCCGGAGGGTGAAGGCGCAGACGGCTGACGCGGCGTCCGTCGCTGTCCAGGATTTCCAGTTTCCAGCCGCTTTGCGCATGTTCGACGATCTCGCCGGGCTCGGGAACGCGGCCCGCGATCACGAAGGCCAGGCCGCCCAGCGTGTCGACATCTTCCTCTATGTCCGCCAGCTTTTCGTCGATTTCCTTCGCCACATCCTCCAGTTCGGCGCGGGCGTCGGCTTCCCAAAGGCCGCCATCCAGCGGAACCAGCATCGCTTCCGGTTCCTCGTCATGCTCGTCCTCCACCTCTCCGACGATTTCCTCGACCAGATCCTCGAAGGTGAGCAGCCCTTCCGTACCCGAATATTCGTCGAGCACGATGGCGAGATGGGTGCGCTTGGCGCGCATTTCCGCGAGCAGGTCCAGCGCCCCCATGCTTTCGGGAACATAGAGCGGCTGGCGGATCAGCGGTTCCAGCGTATCGGGCGCCGGCGCCTTGCCCGCCAATATGGCGAAGGCGTCCCGGATGTGGATCATGCCGACGATAGTGTCCAGATTTTCGCGATAGACAGGGATGCGGCTGTGTCCCGCCTCCGCGAACAGGGCGGCCAGATCGGCAAAGCTGGCCTTTTCCTCTATGGCGATGATGTCCGCGCGAGGGACCGCCACGTCATCGACCGTATGTTCGGAAAAGTGCAGCAGGTTGCGGACCATCTGGCGTTCGATGGCGGACAGGTCGCCCTTGGCAGGGGGCGCCGCGCCTTCCTCCTGCTCCTCTTCATCATATTCGTCGAGCGCATCCTCCAGCTCGCGCCGGAGGCTGTGGCTTTCCTCATCTCCGAAGAGCAGCGATTTCAGGCCGCTCCATAAACCGCCCTCGTGGCTGCTACTGTCCGATTCCTTCGAACCGTTGCCGTCCTTGGGACTGCCTTCCGCCATCGTAGTTCCCGTTTCCCTGTTCACGGCATCGCCCGAGAAAGCCTGTCCTGAACCCGTTTGACGGTGGGCGCCGGCTTTCCGCTAAAAGCGATGCCACAAAATATTATCGATCCCCATAGGGATCGGAAATGCCCAGGCTGATCAGCGACTGCGTCTCCAGCGCTTCCATCGCTTCGGCCTCGGCGTCCTCCATATGATCATATCCCAGCAAATGAAAAGTCCCATGGACGATCAGATGCGTGGCATGATCGGCTATGGAGATGCCCTTTTCCGCGGCCTCGCTGGCGCAGACCCCTTCCGCCAGTACGATGTCGCCCAACAGCACCTCGCCATCGTCGGTGTTGGCGGTGGTTTCCAGCAGGTCCGACTGCACCATCGGGAAGGACAGGACGTTGGTCGGCCTGTCCTTGTCCCGATAGGCGCGGTTGAGCTGGTGGACCTCCTCGTCGGTGGTGAGTTTGACCGCGACCTCGTACAAGGCTTCGTCCGCGGCGAACGCGGCATAGGGACTGTGCGTGATGGCCGCGACGACGGCCCGCTGGGCCAGCAATTCCCAGTCGGTATCGGGCCAGCCCTGTTCGTGGAGAACGGCGACTTCAATCATTATGACGGTTTCCGTTCGCGCCGGGGGTAGTCGAGACAGGGTGAAGGTCGAAATGTCGTTCCTCGACCCTGGGCTGTCCCGGACGCCCGCCTTGGCAGGCGGTCGAAGGGCTCGAAACGACCGGGTGCCGGGCGTGCATCTCAGGCATCCGGGCCCTCATAAGCCTGGACGATGCGGCCCACGACCGGGTGACGCACCACGTCGCTGATGCCGAAGGGCACGACGGAGATGCCCTCCACCCCCTCCAGCCGCGCGACGGCGTCCGCCAGACCGGAAATGCCCGGTTGCGGCAGATCCACCTGACGCGGGTCGCCACAGATGACCATGCGGCTGCCTTCACCGAAGCGGGTCAGGAACATCTTCATCTGGGCGACGGTGGTGTTCTGCGCTTCGTCCAGCACGATGAACGCGTTGGACAGGGTGCGGCCGCGCATGAAGGCGAGGGGTGCGATCTCGATCTCCCCCGACGCGATGCGGCGTTCGACCTGCTCTGCGGGGAGCGTGTCGTAGAGCGCGTCGTAGATCGGGCGGAGATAGGGGTCGACCTTTTCCTTCATGTCGCCGGGCAGGAAGCCAAGGCGCTCGCCCGCTTCCACGGCGGGGCGGGAGAGGATCAGGCGGTCGACGCTGCCGGTGATGAGCTGGCTCACGGCCTGCGCGACGGCGAGATAGGTCTTGCCGGTGCCCGCCGGGCCCAGCGCGAAGATGATGTCGTTGCGGGTGAGCGCCTCCATATAGGTCACCTGCGTTGCGGAACGCGGGACGATGGTCTTCTTGCGCGTGCGGATCATGACCTTGGGCGGTTCGGCCACGTCATGGCGGATGATGCCGTCCAGCGTGGGTTCCGCGGACATGGCGATCACCGCCTCCACCGCGCCGGCATCGATTTCCTGGCCGGCGACGATACGGTTGTAGAGGCCTGTCATGACATCGCGCGCGCGGGCGGCCGCCTCGGCGTCCCCCTCGATCTGGAGCTTGTTGCCGCGCGCCGCGATATAGACGCCCAGGCGGTTTTCGATGGCCACCAGATTCTGGTCATATTGGCCGAACAGCGCGCCCAGCAGGTGCGGACGGTCGAAAGTGACTTCCAGCCGGGCGCGTTCTGCGACCTCGGTGCGGTGGTTATGATTGGGTTTCTTGGACATTCAGCAGCCTCCCTGTTCGTCAGTCATACTCGCGCGGGCGAGTATCCATCTCCTGTCGTTTGAGCCTGGTGGACAGGGCTGGAGATGGGTTCCCGTTGCCACGGGAACGACTGTGATTAGGTTCAAGCGGCCTTCCTCCTGCTGGGTTGTCCGGCCAGACTGTTCGGGCCGGCGCTGATGATATCGACTTCTACCATGTCCCCGATCGAAAGTTCCGGCGCGGTGACGTGGACGGACTGAAGCCAGGGCGTCTTGCCGATGAGCTGGCCGGGATGGCGGCCCTTGCGCTCCAGCAGGATGTCGGTGCGGCGGCCGACGGTGGCCGCGTTGAATTCCACCTGATGGCGGTTGATCAGCGCCTGCAGACGGGCGAGTCGTTCGTCCATGACCTCCGCGGGGATCTGTCCGTCCATATCGGCGGCGGGCGTGCCGGGGCGCGAACTATATTTGAAGCTGTAGCATTGGGCGTAGCGGACCTGCTCCACGATCTTCAGCGTATCCTCGAACTCGGCGTCGGTCTCACCGGGGAAGCCCACGATGAAGTCGCCGGAGAGCGCGATGTCCGGTCGGGCTTCGCGCACGCGTTCGATGATGCGCAGATAGCTGTCGGCGTCATGGCTTCGGTTCATCGCCTTCAGCACGCGGTCGTTCCCCGACTGCACCGGCAGGTGGAGGAAGGGCATCAGCTTGGGTTCGTCGCCATGGGCCGCGATCAGCCCGTCGCTCATGTCGTTGGGATGGCTGGTGGTGTAGCGGATGCGCTTGAGGGCGTCGATCTTCGCCAGTTCGCGGACCAGCCCGTCCATGCCCTGCGTCCGGCCCCTGTCGTCCTCGCCGGTCCAGGCATTGACGTTCTGGCCGAGCAGGGTGATCTCCCGCACGCCGCCGTCGACCAGCGCCTTTGCCTCGTCCAGGATCGCGGACCAACTGCGGCTGATTTCCGCGCCGCGTGTATAGGGGACCACGCAATAGGTGCAGAATTTGTCGCAGCCTTCCATGATCGTCAGGAAGGCGGTGGGGCGCGCCTGCTTCGTGCGCGCGGGAAGGGCGCCGAACTTCGACGCCAGCGGCATGTCCGTGTCGACGGCCTGTTCGCCACGGCCCGCCTTGGCGATCAGGTCGGGCAGGCGGTGATAGGCCTGTGGGCCGACGACGATGTCGACATTGCGGGCGCGCCGCTGGATTTCGCCGCCCTCCGCCTGGGCGACGCAGCCGGCGACCGCGATCATCGGGCGGCTGCCGTCCTCGCGGGTCATGCGGCCGATGTCGGAATAGACCTTGTCCACCGCCTTTTCGCGGATGTGGCAGGTGTTGAGGATGACCAGATCCGCCTCGGCGCCGTCGGCCGCGGCGGTCATGCCGCGCTCGCCCAGCATTTCGGCCATGCGCTCGCCATCATAGACGTTCATCTGGCAGCCGAAGGATTTGACGTGGAAGGTCGCTGGAGTCTTTTGGGCGTCGTACCGATTCATGCGGTCCAGCTATACAAGGGGTGCGCCGCAAGTAAAAGGCGGCAGGTGCGCGGCGATGCTCGCGGCTATTCTTTCGCGGGTCGTCGCGGCCAAGGCCTTGCGATCAGGGCAGATTGCCGGATCGAACGGCTCCAGAAAGCGCAGGGTGACCTCCAGCCTGCCCTTGCGTTCCAGCAACCTCCTGACGTTCGCACCCGCCGGCTCGTCACTGTGCCAGCTGATTTCGGCGGTGGCCGGACCATAGTCGATATGGACAGGCTGAATCCGCACCGAGCGCGGAGGGGGCAGCAGGACCGCGAGCAGGGATGGCTTGAACGGCAGGAGGCCGGTGCCGTCGCTGGTGGTGCCCTCCGGGAAAAGCGCCACCGGCTGATGCCCCGCCAGCGCGGCGCGCAAGGCGTCGAGTTGCGAAGAGAGCGCGCCGCGGCGCTCGCGGGCGACGAAGAGCGTGTTGTTCTGCGCTGCCAGCCAGCTTATGACGGGCCAGCGCGCAATGCCGTCATGCGCGACGAAGGCCGCACCCGTCGCACCGCCCAAAGCCAATATGTCCACCCAACTGACATGATTGGCGATGATGAAGCTGTCCCCTTGAAAGGGATGGCCATCGATCCGCACCCGGGCGCCGACGGAACGCGCCGCCAGCGCCAGAAAGCGCGGCGGCCAGGGCGAACGGCGCCGGGCCGCGCGCCAGAGCAGATGCGGGATGAGGCAGAGCAGCAGGCTGGCGGCCAAAGCCGTCAGGCGCATGAAGCGGCGAAGTGCGGCCAAGCTGTCTCAGCTCTTGCGGTCGAGCGCGACGCCGTAAAGTTCCATCCGGTGGTCGACCAGGCGGAAGCCAAGCTTTTCCGCGATCTGCTTCTGAAGCTGCTCCAGTTCGGGATCGACGAATTCGATGACATTGCCCGTCTCGACATCGATCAGATGGTCGTGATGGGATTCGGGCGCCGCCTCATATCGGGCGCGGCCGTCACCGAAATCGTGACGATCCAATATGCCCGCTTCCTCGAAGAGGCGGACCGTGCGGTACACGGTGGCGATGGAAATGCCCGGATCGATGGCAGCGGAGCGCCTGTGCAGTTCCTCCACATCCGGGTGATCCGTGGCGTCGCTCAGCACCTGGGCGATGACGCGGCGCTGTTCGGTGATGCGCAGGCCCTTTTCATGGCAAAGGGCTTCGACGTCGATCTTGCGGTTCATGCAGGCTCACTTGGCTGGAATGTGCGTAAGTTCGGAAAAGAGCCTAGCGGCTTTCGTCCTAGTATAAAAGGGGCGCGCGATACGCGCACCCCTTGCATGGGCGTTTGCCTGCGCTTTGCGCGTTTATTTGGGAGCGCGGACGCGACGGCGCTTGGTGCCGAGGCCGATCTTCTTGGCCAGGCTGCGGCGCTGTTCGGCATAGTTGGGCGCGACCATCGGATAATCGGCCGGCAGGCCCCATTTGGCGCGATAATCTTCGGGCGTCATCTGATAATGAGTCATCAGGTGGCGCTTCAGCATCTTCAGCTTCTTGCCGTCTTCCAGGCAGATGATGTAGTCGGGCTTGATCGACGAGCGGACGGAGACGGCGGGTTCGGGCTTCACCTCCGGCGCGGCGGCGGGAGTGGCCAGACCGGAAAGCGCGGCGTGCACATTCTGGATCAGGGTAGATACGTCAGAGACGGCAACGCTGTTGTTCGAGACATGGGCCGCGACAATATCCGACGTCAAAGTAATGAGCAGTTCGCTCTGCGCTGATTCAGTTTCCATTTCTTTTCCCTGCGAAGGCTATTGGTTGCGCGACCCGCCCGAGGAAAATCATTTCAGGAGCGGTATGGGTCAGCTATACCGATGGTTTCTGTTTTGCAAGGGCGGATTTAAATCATCTAAGCATGTCGATACGAAAGCTTAGCGCGTCGTGAAGTTGTCCATCGTTGCCGCGATAGTAACCGGGACGGCGGTGTACATATTCGAACCCGGCTTTTTCATATAGCCTTATTGCCGTATTCGACGCGCGAACTTCCAGATTCATCGACGTAATGCCCCGCTTGCGCGCCGTCCTGAGGCTGTCGAGCAGCAGGTCCTCGCCAATGCCCCTCCCGCGCCAGAGCGGGCTGACGGCCAACAGCAGCAATTCGCATTCGTCAAGCACGGAACGGACCAGCGCGAAGCCGACCGGCGCGGCGTCGATCCGGGCGATGGTGAGCCAGGTTCCCGGCATGGTCATCACCCCGGCGAGCTGCGGCAATGTCCATGCTTCGCCAAAGGCCGGGTCGAAGGCGCGCACCATGACGTCCATGGCATCGCTCATCGCGTTGCGTTCGCCATCCTCATAGGTCTGGAGCGTCAGGCCCGGCGTCATGACGCTGCCCGTTCCGCCATCGGACGTGCATCCGCGCCACGGCAATAAAGGGGGGAGGGAGGGAGCGACGGGAGCCCGGCGATCAGCGGATAGTCCGCGGCATCGGGATACAGGCTGACCGCCATGCCATGACCGCGCGCCGTCACCAGCGCTTCGGCGCCGGTGCCGTAGAGCGTGGGCTGCGTCAATTGCTTCGCCAGTTCGGCAATCGGCGTGGAGGCGGGCGGGCCGAGGGGCGCAAGCCCGTCAGTGGAGAAGGCCTGCCAGAACAGCTCGCCATGACCGCCGGTAATGGTGACGGCCAGGGACTCGTCCTTATGATCCCCTGCCGCCGCCCTGGCCGCGATCATGGCGAGCGCGCCATAGCCATGCAGCGGAATGTTCCAGGCCAGCGCCAGCGCCCGCGCGGCGGCGATCCCGATGCGCACGCCGGTGAAGCTGCCGGGGCCGACATCGACGGCGATCGCATCGGCCCGGCCGCCGTCGGGCAGGGCAGCGATGGCGGGCAGCAGCGCTTCGGCATGGCCACGCCCGACGATTTCATGAAAATGGCCCAGGGGCGCTCCGTCATCGAGCAGCGCCACGGACAGCGCCTGTGTCGCGGTGTCGATGACCAATATGCGCAAAGAAAACCCCTGTTGACCGCTCGCTCGATGCGATGCCCGGCTCTGCGGTTAATCGATCGGCACGGGTTTGCCAATTGTTCCCGGCCAACTGTTTCGCCGCTCAGACGGCGCGGACCTCCGTCACTTCGGGCACATAATGTTTGAGCAGTTGTTCGATCCCGTTCTTCAGCGTCGCCGTGGAGGAGGGGCAGCCGGAACAGGCGCCCTGCATGCGCAGATAGACGGTTCCCTTGTCGAAGCCGCGATAGATGATGTCGCCGCCGTCATTGGCCACGGCCGGCCGGACACGGGTGTCGATCAGCTCGCGAATCTGGGCGACGATCTCCTCATCTTCCGGATCGTCCGCAAATTCCTCCTCCTCGGGGACGAAGATTTCGCCTGCCGAGCCGGGCGCGAACAGCGGCATGTTGGCTGAGAAATGTTCGAGCAGGATCGAAAGGATGTCGGGCTTCACATCGCTCCACTGCGCGCCGGGCGCGATGGTGACGGAAATGAAGTCCCCGCCGAAGAAGACCCCTGTCACGTCGCCCAGGCCGAACAGCGCATCGGCCAGCGGCGAAGCCTCCGCTTCTTCCGGTGTGGCGAAATCGCGGGTGCCCATGCCCATGACCACGCGGCCGGGAATGAACTTGACGGTTGCCGGATTAGGCGTCGCTTCGGTCTCGATCAACATGCGCGCTATGTGGAGAGAAGACTGCGCAAGATCAAGCTTTCGTGCTAAATTGACTCCCGCAAATCGCTTGGCGCCGTCGATTGAGTCCCGCCTGAGATCGAAGGGAGAGAGAAGATGAGCAATGAGGCCGACATCCGCCACCGCTTCTGGACGGAATTGTCGCAAAGCCCGTTCCTGATGGTCGGGTTGAGAGGGTCGCCCGATCACAGCATGCCCATGACGGCGCAGCTCGATCCCGGCGCGAACCATTGCTTCTGGTTCTATACGACGCGGGAGAACCGGCTGGCCAGGGGCGGACCGGCCATGGCCCAGTTCGCAGGCAAGGGACATTTCCTGTTCGCCTGCATCGACGGCACTCTGGTCGAGGAGACGGACCCGGCGGTGATCGACCGGTACTGGACCCATGATGTAGCGAGCTGGTATCCCGGCGGACGGCGGGACCCGCATCTGACGATGCTCCGTTTCGATCTTGGCCGCGCGGAAATCTGGCGTGCCGACATGTCGCTCGGCGGCATGTTTCGGCAAATGTTCGGCGGAGACGTGCGCGAAGAGATGCGGAGCAAGCATGTGGAGGTGACGTTGTAGGGGTAGGCGAAAGCCGCCACTTGCTTTTTCCCGCCATTCCCGCCATATGCGCTGCAACGCAGCAGCGGGCTTCACGCCCCTTCCAGCGATTGGCAGCGTGATCGCTTCGGCCCGAACGGGCATCGGGGCCGGCCAATGAAAGTCTGCGCCAAGCTTTGAGGCTTCCCTTTTCACGCGGGTCGTTTCGTAACCCGCCTTGCGTCCCGGCCCTGCCGGAAGACGCCGGGGCCCATTCGTGAGTTATCATCCATGCAATTTACCGACCTTGGCCTTGCCGAGCCGATCCTGAAGGCGCTGGCCGCCAAGAAATATGCCTCGCCGACGCCGATCCAGGCGCAGGCCATTCCCGTGCTGCTGAAGGGCAAGGACCTGTGCGGCATCGCGCAGACCGGCACCGGCAAGACCGCTGCCTTCGCGCTGCCCAGCCTCGACCATTTCGCCCGCAATCCCAAGCCGACGCCGCTCCAGGGCTGCCGCATGCTGGTGCTGTCGCCGACGCGCGAACTCGCCGCGCAGATCGCGCAGAGCTTCCGCGACTATGGCCGCTTCCTGAAGCTGTCCGTGGAGGTCGTGTTCGGCGGCGTGCCGATCAACCGACAGATCCGGGCGCTGGGGCGCGGCGTCGACATCGTCGTTGCGACGCCGGGCCGTCTGCTCGACCTGATCGACCAGCGCGCCTTCACCATCAAGGATACCGAGATCTTCGTCCTCGACGAAGCCGATCAGATGATGGACATGGGCTTCATCCACCCGTTGAAGCGCATCGCCAAGCTGCTGCCGAAGGAGCGGCAGAACCTCTTCTTCTCCGCCACCATGCCGGGCGAGATTGAGGCGCTGGCCAGCCAGTTCCTGCACGATCCGGTCAAGGTGAGCGTCGCGCCGCAGTCGACCACGGCGGAGCGGGTCCGGCAGCAGGCTACCTTCGTCAACCAGATGGAGAAGCAGGCGCTTCTCAACCTGACGATCCAGAAGGAAGACATCGACCGCGCGCTGATCTTCACCCGGACCAAGCATGGCGCCGACCGGGTCGTGCGCTTTCTGGAGGGCGCGGGCATCCAGGCCGTGGCGATCCATGGCAACAAGAGCCAGGCGCAGCGGACCACCGCGCTCCAGGCCTTCCGCCATGGCCATGTGAAGCTGCTGGTGGCGACCGACATCGCCGCGCGCGGCATCGACGTGTCGGGCGTCAGCCATGTCATCAATTTCGAACTGCCCAATGTGCCGGAACAATATGTCCACCGCATCGGCCGCACGGCGCGGGCAGGGGCGGAGGGCGTTGCGATCAGCTTCGTGGCGGACGACGAGCGGCCTTATCTGAAGGCCATCGAGCGGACGACCAAGGTGAAGCTGGACGTCGTCCCGCTGCCGGAGAATTTCGTCGAGGCGGTGCGCAATCTTCCCAAGGCCGCGCCGCAGCGCAAGGGTCGGGAGCAGACCCCGGAGCAGAAGACGCGGCGCGCCGACGGGCAACGCCGCTATCAGGACCAGCAGAAGCAGCAGCGCGGCAATACCGAACGGGCGCATCGGCCGGATGGCGAAGCTGCGAAGCCGGCAAACAAGAATTTCCGGCGCCGTCGCGGCGGCAGCAATGTCGGCGCGCATAAGGGCGCGGTGCAGAAGACCGGCGGGCGGTAATTCCAGATATGATGGGCTCCTGCGAAGGCAGGAGCCCAGTCCTGCCGTTTGACCGGCTTCCCGTCTTCGCGGGAAGATGGGGTTCCTTCCTCTTTGTCAGTGGCCATTCAGGAAAATCTCTTTAGGCTGCGCGGCCATGAGCTTTTCCTTCCGGCGTTCCGCCGCTTCGCTGTCCGTCCTTGCCCTGCTGCTTTCGGGAACGCCCGCGCCTCTGGGGGCGAAGACGGACCCGACTGCCACGTCCACGGCGCCGGGCTCTACCAAGGCGCAGGTCAGGCCATGGCTCTACGAGAACAGCGATGTTCCGATCGATCCGGCCTGGCGCTTTGGCACCCTGTCCAATGGCGTGCGCTATGCCGTCCGCCGCAATGGCGTTCCGCCGGGTCAGGTGTCGGTCCGGCTGCGGATCGACGCCGGCTCGCTGATGGAGCAGTCCGATGAGCTGGGATATGCCCATTTCATGGAGCATCTGACCTTCCGCGGCTCCCGCCATGTGCCCGACGGGGAATCCAAGCGCATCTGGCAGCGGCTGGGCGTCACCTTCGGCAGCGACAGCAATGCGCAGACGACGCCGACCGGGACCACCTATGCGCTCGACCTGCCGCAGGCGACGCAGGCCAGCCTGGGCGAAAGCATGAAGATACTCGCCGGCATGATGGCCGACCCCAATATCGTTGAGAGCGCCGTGAATGCCGAGCGCGCCGTGGTTCTTGCGGAAAAGCGGGAGAGCGATGGGCCGCAGATGCGGATTTCCGATGCGACAAGACGGCATTTCTTCGCTGGCCAGCCGCTGGCCGACCATAGCCCCATCGGCACGGTGGCAACGCTGAATGCCGTCACGGCGGCGAAGATGGAAGCTTTTCACCAGCGCTGGTACCGCCCGGAAAATGCCGTGATCTCGATTGCGGGCGACATCGACCCGGCGATGGCCGAGCAATTGATCAAGGATAATTTCGGCTCCTGGACCGTCCCTGGAAAGGGCGCGCCGCTACCCGATTTCGGGGAGCCCGACCCCAGGGCCCCTGCCACCAGGGTGACGGTGGAGCCCGGCGCGCCCACCGGCCTCACCATGGCCTGGCTGCGCCCGTGGAAGCCGCATGCCGACACCATCGTCTACAATCAGGACAAGCTGACCGACATGCTGGCCCTGCAGATCATCAGCCGCCGTCTGGAACAGGCTGCGCGCAGCGGCGGCAGCTTCCTGCAGGCAAGCGTGGATCAGCAGGATGTCAGCCGGTCCGCCGATGGCACCTTCGTCACCATCGTGCCCACGGGCGAGAATTGGGAAAGGGCGTTGGGAGACGTGCGCGCGATCATAGAGGACGCCAAGGCCGCGCCGCCAAGCCAGATAGAGATCGACCGCGAATATGCGCAGATGGACACCGCACTCGCGATCCAGGTCGAGAATGCCGATACGGAGGCGGGCGCCAAGCAGGCGAGCGACCTGGTGAGCGCGGTCGACATTCGCGAAACCACGGTCAGCCCGCAGGCGGCGCTGGACATCTTCCGCTCCGGCAAGACGGGCATGACGCCGCAGAAGATATTGGATTCGACCCGGCGGCTCTTCTCCGCCGGCGTCTTCCGCGCGCAGCTGATCACTGGCAAGGTCCAGCCCGGCGTCGACGCGAAGCTGGCCGCCGCTGTCGCCGCGCCGGTCAAGGCGGCGACCAACGCGCGGCTGGCGGACAAGGTTGTGACCATGGCCGACCTGCCGAAGCTCGGCGCGCCGGGGAAGGTCGTTTCGCGCACGCCCATCGGCCTGCCGGGGATGGAAAGCATTGTCTTCTCCAACGGCGTCAAGCTGACCCTGTTCGCCAATGATGCGGAAACGGAGAAGGTGCGGATCAACGTCCGCTTCGGTCATGGCCAGCAGGCCTTTTCCCCGACCCGGCCCGTGCCGGGCTGGGCGGCGGATTATGCGCTGGTGGCGAGTGGAATAGGGAAGCTGGGCCAGCGGGAACTCGATGACCTGACCAATGGCCGCCGCATGGGGATGGATTTCGCCATCGACGACGATGCCTTTGAAATGCAGGCCGTAACGCGCCCGGCGGATTATAAGGACCAATTGCTGCTGTTCGCGACCAAGCTGTTTGCGCCGGGATGGGACCCCGCGCCGATCGCGCGCGTGAAGACGGGGGCAGGGGTCGCCTATGACGCGATGGAACGCGCGCCGGATTCCGTGCTGGCTCGGGACCTCAACTGGTTGCTGCACGACAAGGATGTGCGGTTCCGCACGCCTTCGCGGGCGGAGATCGACGCGCTGACTCCGCAAGCCTTCCGCGCCACATGGGAACCGCTGCTGGCATCCGGGCCCGTCGAGATACAGATTTTCGGGCAGGTGAAGGCGGACGATGCCATTGCAGCCGTGGCGGCGACCTTCGGTGCGCTGCCGCAGCGGGCGGATGTCCCGGTTCCCGCCGCTAACAAGCTGATGCGCTTTCCCGCCCATGTCGAAAGCCCGGTGGTCCTGCGGCACAAGGGCGACAAGGAGCAAGCGGCGGCGGTCATGGCATGGCCCACGGCAGGCGGGTTCGCACTGACGAAGGAAGCGCGGCAGCTTGAAATCCTGACGCAGATTTTCAACGATCGGCTGTTCGACAAGCTGCGTTCGACCGAAGGCGCGGCCTATTCGCCCAGCGTCCAGAACAACTGGCCATTTTCCTATGAAAGCGGCGGTTACATATTGGTGACGAGCCAGGTACGCCCGGATCGCGTCCGTTATTTCTATGGCGTGGTGAAGGACACGGCGGCGGACCTCGTCAAAAATCCAGTGAGCGAGGACGAATTGCAGCGCGCCGTCGCGCCGATGCGGCAATTGCTGATGCGGGCAGGGACAGGCAATGCCTTCTGGATGAACCAGATGGAGGGCGCTACCCACGACCCGCGCTATGTACAGGCGATGCAGGCCATGGCGCAGGACATGCTGACCGTCACGCCAACCGATATTCAGGCGCTGGCGGCCAAATATCTGGTGCCCGGCAAGAGCTGGTCTGCGGTGGTGCTGCCCGATGGCGTCGCTGCCAAATAGCCGGACCGGCGGCTCAGGCCGGGACGCGCTCCGTCTGTTCCAGCAACTGGCTGTAGAGCCGCACATATTCCATGTGGATCGCGCGGATTTCCGGATTGCGGGAGCGGGCGGCCAGCCTGCGATTGCGGTCCAGCCGCGCCTCGAAATAGCTGCGGTCGAACGACATGTTGATACCCATTTCTTGCCTCCCGGGGGAACGATTTGGGGGCAGGAATGTTTCCGGCGGCCGAAAGTTGCGGCTGATTTCAGGCATTTCTGCTGCAACGCGGCAGACTGACCGGAAGCCGAGCCGGACCGAAGCCCGCGCCTTCAGTCCATGGCGCGAAGCGCGGCGACGATCATGAAGGCCGCGCATTTGGCGGTACGCTCAGCGCTGATGGTCGGTGCCGACAGGCTGCGATGGCCCAACCCGAACAAACAGGCCAGGATCATTTCTTCGGCGCTTTTCAGCGCTTCGCCCGACAATCCGGGGTTTGCGACGCAGGCGAAATCCCCCAGGGATTTCCGCAGGCCGTTGCACATGTCGGCAATCGTGCCCGCGACCCGCGCGTTGCGGAATCCCTCGGCCAGAATATCGAAGGACAGGGCCTCGTGCGGGTTGTCCATCACCTCCAGCAGCAGCAGTTCGAAGGTCCGCTCTATGCTGATCTCCCCTGCCTCGAGCCGGTTCTGCAAGCTCAGGATCGTCGCTTCGCGTTCGCGCGTATCGCTATTCACGATCGCTTCGATAATGTCTTCCTTGCCCTTGAACAGCCGGTAGATCTGGCCGACGGACACATGCGCCGCGGCAGCCAGCTCGGCCATCGCGCTCTGATGAAAACCGTTGGCGGCGAACAGATCGCGGGCCGCATCCAATATGCGGTCCCTGGCATTCCGTTCATGTTGCAATGCAGCCAAAAATCTTCGTCCCGTCTTTTTTACTCTTGAACAAATTGTGGCATGTTCCTACCTGCCGCGCAAGCGGAATGAACGTTCATTCCAATTGAAGCCACCAGTGGAAACGGAGCATCGACCGATGCAAAAGGGGATTTTTGTCGGACTGTTCGCCTGCGCGTCGGCCCTTGCGCTGGGCGCCTGTGGCGAGCAGCAGCAGCCTGCGCCGCCGCCGCCCGCGGTCGGTGTGGTGAAATTGACGGTGGAAAACGCTCCGTTGACGACCGAGCTTCCCGGCCGCATCGCCGCAGTGGAAACGGCAGAGGTCCGGCCCCAGATCAGCGGCGTCATCCGCCGCCGGCTGTTCACCGAAGGCGCCGTGGTGCGTGCGGGCCAGTTGCTCTACGAGATCGAGGATGCGCCCTATCGCGCCGCCCTGGGGCAGGCGCAGGGCGCGCTCTCTCGGGCGCAGGCATCGATCCGGGCGACGGGACTGCAGGCGCAGCGTTACAAGGAACTGGTCGGCATCAACGCCGTCAGCCGGCAGGAGGCTGACAATGCCGCCGCCTCGGCCCAGCAGGCGCGCGCCGATGTCGCCGCGCAGCGGGCGGCGGTGCAGGCCGCGCAGGTGAACCAGGATTTCACCCGCATAAGGGCCCCCATTTCCGGGCGGATCGGCCGTTCCCTGTTCACGCCGGGCGCGTTGGTGCAGGCAGGACAGGCGGACCCGCTGGCGACGATCCAGCGGACCGACGTCGTCTATGTCGACGTGACCCAGTCGGCCGCGCAGATCATCGACCTCAAGCAGGCGATGAAGGCAGGCGGCGTCAGTGCCGCCGACGGCGCGCGGGTCCAGTTGCTGCTGCCCAATGGCAGCGTCTATCCGATCGAGGGGCGTCTGCAATTTTCCGAGGTGACGGTCGATCCCAGTTCGGGCGCGGTAACGCTGCGTGCGACCTTCGCCAATCCGGACGGCCTGTTGCTGCCCGGCATGTATGTGCGGGCCAGGCTGGTCGAGGGCCAACGCAGCCAGGCGATCCTTGCGCCGCAGCAGGGCATCACCCGCGATGCGCGGGGCCGGGCCACCGCCATGGTGGTGGGTGCGGACAACAAGGTCGAACTGCGTCAGGTCGAAACCGACCGGGCCATTGGCGACAAGTGGATCGTCACCAAGGGGCTGAAGGCGGGAGACAGGCTGGTCGTGGAGGGCCTGGTGAACCTGCGGCCCGGAACGGTCGTGAAGCCGGGCGCGCCGCAGCAGGTGACGGCGGGCAGGCAGGCGAATGCCGGCGGGGCGAACTAAGCCATGGCCCGCTATTTCATCGACAGGCCCATCTTCGCATGGGTCATCGCCATCGTCATCATGCTGGCCGGCATTCTGGCCCTGCGCTCGCTGGCCGTGGCGCAGTTTCCGGAGATCGCGCCGCCCGCGGTGACGATCGCGACCACCTATCCGGGCGCGAATGCGGAAACGCTGGAAAGCACGACGACGCAGATCATCGAGCAGCAGCTCAAGGGCATCGACAATCTCCGCTACTTCTCGTCCAGCAGCGATTCGGCGGGCAACCTCACCATCACCCTGACCTTCGAGCAGGGAACGGATGCCGACATCGCGCAGGTCCAGGTCCAGAACAAGCTGGCCCAGGCCACCCCCCTGTTGCCGCAGGAAGTGCAGCAACAGGGGCTGCGCGTCACCAAATCCACCTCGACCTTCCTGATGATCATGGCCGTCTATGCCGATGACGGCATTCATGATCAGCAGGATGCGGGCGATTTCGTCGCTTCCGCCCTGCAGGATCCGATCAGCCGCGTCGACGGCGTGGGGGATACCCAGTTGCTGGGCGCGCAATATGCGATGCGCATCTGGCTCGATCCCTATAAGATGGCCAATCTGGGCGTCACCACCGGCGACGTCAAATCCGCCATACGCGCCCAGAATGCGCAGGTTTCCGCAGGCCAGATCGGCGGCACGCCGTCGCCCCGCGGCCAAGCGCTGAACGCCACCGTGACGGCGCAGTCGCGCCTCAGGACCCCAGAGGAGTTCCGGCAGATCCGGCTGCGCAGCAACAGCAACGGATCGGTCGTCTATCTGGCGGATGTCGCCAGGGTGGAGTTGGGTGCGGAAAGCTACAGCTTCGGCGCGAGGTTCAATGGCCATCCGGCCGCCGGCTTCGGCGTAAGGCTGGCGCCGGGCGCCAATGCGCTCGATACGGTGGAAGGCGTGAAGAACCGGGTCAACGAACTGTCGAAAACCTTCCCGAGCTGGGTCAAATACGACTTCCCGGTGGACAATTCGACCTTCGTGAAACTGTCGGTGGAGCAGGTCATCCACACGCTGTTCGAAGCGACGCTGCTCGTCTTCGTGGTGATGTTCCTGTTCCTTCAGAACTGGCGCGCCACGCTGATCCCCACCATTGCGGTGCCGGTCGTGCTGTTGGGATCGCTGGCGATCCTCTATGCGGCGGGGTTCACCATCAACACGCTGACGCTGTTCGGCATGGTGCTGGCGATCGGCCTGCTGGTCGACGACGCCATCGTCGTGGTCGAGAATGTCGAGCGCATCATACAGGAAGAGGGGCTTAGCCCGAAGGAAGCCGCGAAGAAGTCGATGGACGAGATCAGCGGCGCGCTGATCGGCATCGGCCTGGTGCTGTCGGCGGTGTTCCTGCCCATGGCGTTCTTCGGCGGGTCGACGGGCGTGATCTTCCGCCAGTTCTCCATCACCATCGTGTCCGCCATGGTGTTGTCGGTGCTGGTCGCGTTGATCCTAACGCCTGCGCTCTGCGCGACGATCCTGCGGCCCCGGGGGCACAGCCATGTCTGGACCGGCCCGCTGGGGTCGCGCTTCGGCCGCTTCTTCGACTGGTTCAACCGGACTTTCGACCGCAATGTCGTGCGATACGGCGCGACCGTGGAGAAGGTCGAGCGGCGCTGGGGCCGCACGATGCTGGTCTATGCGTTGATCGTCGCGGGGATGGCGCTGGTCTTCCTGCGCCTGCCTGGCGGTTTCCTGCCCGATGAAGATCAGGGCATCATCATCAACCAGGTGTCGCTCCCGACCGGGTCGACGCTGGAGGAGACCGAACGGACGCTGGCGAAGGTGCGCGATCACTATATGACGGACGAAAAGCAGAATGTTGCCGCCGTCTTCACCATCTCCGGCTTCGGCTTCGTGGGCCAGGGCCAGAATGTCGGCCTCGCCTTTGTCAGGATGAAGGACTGGTCGCAGCGCGAGGGCGCCGACAACAAGGTGTCCGCCATCGCTTTGCGCGCCAATGGCGCGTTCCAGCGGATTTCCGCAGGCATGGCGATCGCCTTCGTGCCGCCCGCCGTGCAGGAACTGGGCAATGCCACCGGCTTCGACTTTCAGCTCGTGGACCGCGCCGGGCTGGGCCATGACAGGATGCTGGAGGCGCGCAACCAGTTGCTGGGCATGGCCATGGCCGACAAGCGGCTGGCGCAGGTGCGCCCCAACGGGCTGGAGGATACGCCGCAGCTCAAGCTCAACGTCGATCAGGCGGCAGCGGGCGCGCTGGGCATCGCCCAGTCCGACGTCAACGATACGATCAGCACGGCGATGGGCAGCAGCTACGTCAACGACTTCATCGACCGCGACCGGGTGAAGCGCGTCTATGTGCAGGCCGATGCGCCGTTCCGGACCACGCCGGATTCGATCGGCGTGCTGCATGTGCGGGGAAGCGGCGGCGCGATGGCGCCGATCTCTTCCTTTGCGACGACCGAATGGACCCATGGCCCGGCGAAGCTGGAGCGGTTCAACGGCGTGCCGTCGATGCAGATCATGGGTGCGCCCGCGCCGGGCGTTTCGACCGGCGAGGCGATGAAGGCGATGGAGGAGATGGCGGCCAAGCTGCCGGCAGGCGTCGGTTATGAATGGAACGGCATTTCCTATGAGGAGAAGACCTCCGGCGGGCAGGCGCCGGCGCTTTATGCGCTGTCGATGCTGATCGTGTTCCTGTGCCTGGCCGCGCTTTATGAAAGCTGGTCCGTGCCCATCGCCGTGATGCTGGTGGTGCCGCTGGGCGTGTTCGGCGCGGTGGTCGCCGCGATGCTGGTCGGCCTCAACAACGACATCTACCTTCAGGTCGGCCTGATCACGACCATCGGCGTGTCGGCCAAGAACGCCATCCTGATCGTCGAATTCGCCGAGGAGAAGATGCGCGAGGGGCTGCCACCCGCGCGGGCGGCGCTGGAGGCGGGCAAGCTGCGCCTGCGGCCGATCCTGATGACCAGCTTCGCCTTCGTCTTCGGCGTGCTGCCGCTGGCGGTGGCGAAGGGCGCGGGCGCAGGCGGCCAGAACGCCATAGGCTGGGCCGTGGTCGGCGGCATGCTGTCCGCGACGGTGCTCGCCATCTTCTTCGTGCCGGTCTTTTTCACCGTCGTGAAGCGGCTGTTCCGCGAACATCATGGCAAGGATCAGGGCGGGCATGAGGGCGGCGCCCGGCTGGGTCCGCAGGAGGCATGAGGATAATGAACAAGATGAAGCCGTTTTCGGCGGCTGCTCTGGCGCTGACGCTCGCGGCCTGCGACATGGCGCCCAAATATGTGCGCCCTGCCTTGCCGGTGCCGGCGGGGAGCCCGCAGGGGCCGGCCTATCCGGCTGGGCAGGGGCAGGCGATCGTTCCGGCGGATATGGCCTGGAAGGATTTCTTCGTCGATCCCCGCCTGGCGCGGGTGATCGAGACGTCGCTGGCCAATAATCGCGACCTGCGTGTCGCCCTTGCCAATGTCGAGCAGGCGCGGGCGCAATATCGCGTGCGGCGGGCGGACATATTTCCCACTGTGAACGCCAGCGGCAGCGCCACCTATCAGGACACGCCCTTCTCGCAGGTCGGGACGGGCCGGATGGACATCTATTCGGCGTCCGTGGGCGTGTCGGCCTGGGAAATCGACCTGTTCGGCCGGGTGCGCAACCTCAGCAGGGCGGCGCAGGAACAATATTTCGCATCGGTCGAGAACCGGAATGCGGCGCAGACCGCGCTGGTCGCAGAGGTCGCGAACGCCTGGCTCGCCATGGCGGCGGATCAGGAGCGGCTGAGGATTGCGCGCGATCTGGAAAAAGCCTTCGGCCAGACGCTGGACCTCACCAAGGCCCGCTTCGCCAAGGGGATCGCGTCGGAACTGGAAGTGCGGCAGGCGCAGACCAGCCATGACCGGGCGCGGTCCGATATTGCCGAAGCGACGACCCTGGTGGCGCAGGACCAGAATGCGCTGAACCTGCTGGCCGGTATGACGGTGGCGGCGGAGGACTTGCCGGCGGCGATGCCGGATGGCGACGTCACCCTCTCCAACCTGCCGGCCGACCTGCCTTCCACGGCTTTGCTGCGACGCCCGGACATCATGGCGGCCGAACATCAGTTGCTGGCGGCCAATGCCAATATCGGCGCGGCGCGAGCAGCCTTCTTCCCGAATATCTCCCTGACTGCGGCGTTCGGGACCTTGAGCCTTGGCCTGTCCAATCTGTTCAAGTCGGGCAGCGACACATGGTCGGTGGTGCCGTCCGCCAGCCTGCCGATCTTCGATTTCGGCCGCAACAAGGGCAATCTGCGTTATGCGCGGGCCACCTATGACGCGATGGGCGCCACCTATGAGAAGAGCGTGCAGACGGGTTTCCGCGAAGTCGCCGATGCGCTTGCCCGGCGCGGTACGATGACGGGGCAAATGGAGGCGCAGACATCGCTGCGGGATGCGGCGCGGGTAAGCTATCGCCTGTCGGAAGCGCGGTTCCGCGCCGGCGTCGATCCCTTCCTGACCACGCTGGATGCGCAGCGGACGCTCTATAATGCCGAACAGAGCCTGCTGGCGACAAGGCTGGCGCGCGCCGCGAACATGGTCGAACTGTATCGCGCGATGGGTGGCGGCCTGAAATGATCTTTGACCGCAAGCGGCGGGAAGGCGGCCATGCATGTCATGCCCCATGCTGGCGTCGGCAAAGGGTTGAAAGGACAGGGCATGACTTATGCATATCGGACGCTGGCATCGCCCGTCGGTGAACTGACGCTGGTCGCGTGCGAGGCGGGGCTGGCGGCGGTCCTGTGGCAGGATGACGATCCCCGGCGGGTGCCCATGGGGCAGCGGACCGAAAGGGGCGATCATCCGGCGCTGGAGGAAGCGGGACGGCAACTGAATGAATATTTCGCCGGGCAGCGGGAGACGTTCGATCTGCCGCTGCATTTCAAGGGCACGGATTTTCAGAAAAGCGTCTGGACCGCGCTGCTGACCATCCCCTTTGGAGAAACGCGCAGCTATGCCGATATTGCGCGCCAGATCGGGAGACCGTCCGCCTGTCGCGCAGTGGGTGCCGCCAATGGGCGCAACCCGATTTCCATCATCGCGCCGTGCCACCGGGTGGTGGGCGCCAACGGCGCACTGACGGGCTTTGCAGGCGGCTTGAAGGCCAAAAGCTATCTGCTTGGTCTGGAGAGAAAATTTCTCTGACATCCATTCGAAAATGGCGCACCCAAGAGGATTCGAACCTCTGGCCTTTGCCTTCGGAGGGCAACGCTCTATCCAGCTGAGCTATGGGTGCGTGTCGCTGGTGCGAAGGGCCGCTTAGCAAAGCCCAATCGCTCGCGCCAGCATCAAAATCGCCTCAGGCCAAAGTTATTTCGCCATTTTCTGCATCGGCTGGAATTTTCCGAGGCCGCAGCTCGGTCCACGCTGCAATCCGCCAGTCTGATAGAGCACCGTGATGATGTCCACCGAGCAGAGCTGGGACAGGCTGGTCTTGTAGAGGAAGCGCCGCTCGAAACCCAGGCTGGGGCAACTCATCGGCAGGATATTCCGATAGACCTTGTTGCCGTTCATGATGAAATCGATGGTCCTGTCGTCGCGGACCTCGGTGGAGCGGATCGCATTCAGTTGAACGCAATCGACCGGCTTGCCGGCGGGGACCAGATTGTCCGGAGCCTTCCCGGCTAGGGCAGGGGCAGCCGTGCAGGCGAGTGCCGCGGCCAGGGCGAATTGGCGGATAAGGGGGGCAGACATATCGTCTCTCCTGTTGACTGTTCGGATGACGTCGCGGGAGCCTGTCATCCGTCCTGTCGCTCCTTCTACCGCGCGGCGGCTGAACCGCGCAATAATCAGGGGCTGGTGCCGGGCGCGGGAGTCTTGGGCTTGAAGCGGCAGAGGTCGGCCACGATGCAGCGCCAGCATTCGGGCTTTCGCGCCTTGCAGACATAGCGGCCATGCAGGATCAGCCAGTGATGGGCATCGCGGCGGAAGGGGCCGGGAACGTTTTTCTCGAGCTTCAGTTCGACGGCAAGCGGCGTCTTGCCCGGCGCGAGGCCGGTACGATTGCCGACACGGAAGATGTGGGTGTCGACCGCGAATGTTTCCTGCCCGAACGCGGTGTTGACCACGACATTGGCGGTCTTTCGTCCGACGCCGGGCAGGGTGGTCAGGACATCGCGATCCTGCGGCACTTCTCCGCCGAAATCGCGCAGGAGGATTTCGGACAGGGCGATGACGTTCTTCGCCTTGGCGTTGAAGAGGCCGATGGTCTTGATATGCTGCTTCAGGCCTTCTTCGCCCAGTTCCACCATCTGCTGTGGCGTGTGGACATCGCGGAAGAGCGCGCGGGTCGCCTTGTTGACGCCCACATCCGTCGCCTGCGCGGAAAGCACCACCGCGACCAGCAACTGATAGACATTGCCATATTCCAGCTCCGTTCGGGGCGCCGGATTGGCTTCAGCGAGGCGGCTGAAGAAATCGAAGATCTGGTCCTTCTTCATCGGCGTTTACAGGCCCAGCACGCCTTTCATGTCGTAGCGGCCGACAGGTTGGCCGATCAGCCATTGGGCTCCCTTCACCGCGCCCCGCGCGAAGATGACGCGGTTTTCAGCGCGATGGCCGATTTCGATCCGCTCGCCCTCGGCCGCGAGGATCACCTGATGGTCGCCCGCCACCGATCCGCCGCGCAATGCCGCAAAGCCGATCGCACCCCTGGCCCGTGCGCCGGTGATGCCGTCGCGCCCGCGTTCGCTATGGTTGGCAAGAGCGATGCCGCGCCCGCGCGCGGCGGCTTCGCCCAGCAACAGCGCAGTGCCGGAAGGCGCATCGACCTTATGACGATGGTGCATTTCGACGATCTCTATGTCCCAATCGTCGTTGAGGCGCGCCGCAGCCTGTTCCACCAGCGCCGCCAGCAGGTTGACGCCCAGAGAGGTATTGCCGGTCTGGAGGATCGGGACTTGCCTTGACGCTTCGTCGATCAGCGCATGGTGCGCGGATTCCAGTCCGGTGGTGCCGATGAGGATCGGCTTCTTCGCCGCAATGCAGGCGTCCAGATGGGCCGACAGGGCGGCGGGCACGGAAAAGTCGATCAGCACGTCGCTTTGCTCGGCCAGGGCAAGCGGATCGGCAGTGATGGCGATGCCGGGGGCAAGCTCTCCCGCGCAACCGCGGTCGGTGCCTCCGGCGATTTCCAGCCCAGCCTCCTGAGCGACCTGCGCGATGGCGCGTCCCATGCGGCCAGCCGCTCCGAAAATCCCGATCCTTGTCATCAGCCTCATTCCCTGGAAGGTCGGATGGCCGATGCCAGAACGGGCCGGGCTTGTCATCCCCGCGGTACGGAAATGGACGATAAATGGCTGGTGAGGCCAAGCCAATGATCCGTTCTGCAAAAACGATGTCCGGATGATCCCGAATGCGGCATAGCCATGACATGCAACCATGGCGCCGGAAGAAGAGATGGACGACATTCGCAATATCGTGATCCTGACCGGTGCGGGAATTTCGGCGGAAAGCGGCCTTGCCACCTTTCGCGGGCCCGATGGCCTGTGGGAGGGGCATCGGGTCGAGGATGTGTGCACGCCCGAAGCTCTGGCGCGGAATGCCGCGCTGGTGCATCGCTTCTATGACGAGCGGCGGGCCAGGCTGGATGAGGTGAAGCCCAATGCCGCGCACGAGGCGCTGGCGGCGCTGGATGCGGCATGGCCGGGCGAGTTGCTGATCGTCACGCAGAATGTGGACGATCTGCACGAGCGGGCCGGGGCGAAGCGGCTGGTCCACATGCATGGCGAGTTGCGGTCGGCGCTCTGTGCGGCTTGCGGCAAGGCGGTGCCATGGACGCCGGCTCTGCCCCCCGGCTCGGCCTGCGGCGGGTGCGGGCGTCCGGCCCTGCGCCCCGACATCGTTTTCTTCGGGGAGATGCCCTATCGGATGGATCTGATCGACGATGCCTTGCGGCGGTCCGACCTGTTCGTTTCGGTGGGCACTTCCGGGGCAGTGTATCCGGCGGCGGGATTCGTGCAGACCGCGCGCCATGTGGGCGCCCGGACGCTGGAGTTGAATCTGGAGCCATCGGCGGGCAGCTTCTATTTCGAGGAAAGCCGTATGGGGGCGGCGAGTATCCTGGTGCCGGAATTGGTGCGGGAATTATTGGGGTAGTCCGGAACGGGCCGCTTCGCATGGCCATTGGACCGAAAGCGGATTCTTCTGCTGCGGTCCGGTCGTGCCATCTCGCCTGAGATCCCGGGGTTCGCCCGGATGACGGGGTGAGAGGCCGGGGGACCATGGCGATAATGCCTGGGGATGAGGGGGAGTGTTTTGCTTCCCGCTCCTATTCGCCGGCGGCATTGTCCGCTGGCTCCGGCTCATCCTGATAGAGCAGCATGACCGAGCCGTCCTGTCCAGCGACCACCCGGATGGGCAGGCTGAGTTGCAGGGCGGAGAGGAATTCCTTGCTGTCGGTGATACGGAAGCGGCCGCCGATGCGGAGCGATGAGACCCGGGTGTCCCCGATCAGGATCGGCGCCGCACGGTAACGGTTGAACTCGCTCGCGGCCTGTTCAATGGTCTCTCCGTCCAGTTCCACCATCTGTTCGCGCCAGGCGGTCCGCTGGCCGATGAGGCGCGGGTCGAGATGGGTGAGCGACACGCTGCGCGGCTGGATGACGGCGCCGCTGCCGGCGCTGATCTGCTGGGCCAGATCGTTGCCGGAATGCACCGTGACGGTGCCCTGCGTGACGGTCAGTTCGACCAATGAAGGGCGCAACCGCACGTTGAAGGCGGTGCCGACGGCGCGGATGACGGCGGAGCGGGCCTCCACGTCGAAGGGGCGGGAGCGGTCGTGGGCAACGTCGAAAGAGGCTTCGCCCTTCAGGATGCGGACCTTGCGGCCATGATCGGTGAAGCGGACCTCGGCGGCGCTGTCGCTGTTGAGATGCAGGGTGGAGCCGTCGTCCAGCGCGATGTCGCTGATCTGGCCGATCCGCGTTTCATAATGGTCGACGCCGCTGAAGGTGCGGACCGTGACGATGGCAGCGACGATGAACAGCATCACCGCGACGGCGGCGGCGATCATGATGTTGCGCGACAGGCGGCGCTGCTGCTCCTCGCTGACGATGGCTTCCAGCGGGGGCAGGTTGACTTCGGCGGCCGCGCTCTTGAGCCGTTCGGCCGCTTCCCAAGCGGCTTCGGCCCGCGCGAACGCTACGGCATGACGGGGATCGGCTTCGACCCAGCGACAGATTTCCGCTTCGACCTCGGGACGAGGATCGCCATTAAGCCTTGCCAGCAGGCGCGCGGCTTCCGCCTCGATCTTGTCCCTGCTTTCGTAGCCCGAATCTGGTCCCGACGCCTGCACGTTCGAAATCCGTTTCCTCACGTTCCGCCCAGGCCCGCATAACTATTGCGATCGCTTTGGCCAGATGTTTTTCAACTGTAGAAACGGACAGGGACATTTCCTCCGCTATTTCCAGCATCGATTTTTCATGGATACGGCGGAGAATGAAGACCCGGCGGCATTGTGTCGGAAGCGAATCGACGATCGTCTCGACCTGTCGCAGGGCCTCGCGAGCGTGAAGCTGAGCCTCCACATTATTTTCGCCCTGCAGCAGTTCCAGGTCGGCAATGGTTTCGAAACTCACCACCTTGTTACGGCGCGCGGTGTCGATCACCAGATTGCGGGCTATGGTGAAGAGATAAGCCCGACCGGTCGTCACATTTTCCCAATTTTCAGTGGCATAGGCGCGGGCGAGTACCTCCGCGACCATGTCTTCCAGTTCCTGATTGGCAGGCAGGATCCTCCGGAGGCGCCCTCTGAGAGCAGCTTCCTGTGGTAGGATCACTGTCTTGAACCATTCCAGCTTAGCGCGAACCCTGTGCACGATGACCCCCTTGCTGTCAGCCGCGCCTCTCCCGAATTCATCTGTTTGTCATAGTTCAATCATGGATGCAGGGGCCTGTCCAGCGATTGCGCAGGCATTATTTCCCGTTTCTGTGGAAAACCCACGCTCTGTGACCAAAATGTCGATCAGACGGGAGGGAGTTCGGGCGGCGCGCTGTCCGGCTGGTCGAAATCGGGACCATTGGGCACGATTTCCGGCGGCTCGCCGGCGGGAGTTTCGTGGGGCGTGAGGGGCGCAGGGGTTTCCGGCGGCGATTGAGGGTCGATCCTGTCGGGGGGCGGCACGCCGTCGGGCGCCGGGTCGGGATGGGTGGCCATGGCTGTCTCTCCTTGATATGAGGGGTTACGCCCGGCCGGGCGGATGGGTTCCGTTCGGACTTATCCACCGGTTATCCACAGGCTGGACCTCTGGGCCTTGCTTCATGGGTCGCTTTTCTCTATGCCGCGCCGACCGGCGACCGATGCGGGCGTGGCGAAATTGGTAGACGCGCCAGATTTAGGTTCTGGTATCGCAAGATGTGGGGGTTCGAGTCCCTTCGCCCGCACCAGTGCGCCAGACTCTATAGGATGCGCAGGCGCCAACGAAATTCAGCTTTAGAAAGCGTTTGAGAGAAGAGATGCAGACTGTCGAGACGTTGAACGAGGGCCTGAAGCGCGCCTACACCGTGACCATCACGTCGAAGGACATCGACGCCCGCGTGGAAAAGGAAGTGGCCGCCATCGCGCCGCAGGTCCGCATGCCCGGCTTCCGCCCCGGCAAGGTGCCCGCCAACCTCGTCAAGAAGATGCATGGCGAATCGCTGCAGCGCGATGCGCTCAACAGCTCGATCCAGGACAGCATCCAGAAGCTGATCGCTGACCAGAAGCTGCGCCCCGCGATGCAGCCTTCGGTCGAGCTGGACGAGGCCTTCGAATTCGGCAAGGACGCCGAGGTGAAGGTCGAGCTGGAAGTGCTGCCCGAGATCGCGGCGCCGAGCATCGAAGGGCTGAAGCTGGAGCGTCTGACCGTCGAGGTCGCTGATGCGCAGGTGGATGAAGCCGCTGGCCGCATCGCGACCCAGCAGGGCGCGCTGGAAGAGCATGCCGCCAGCCACAAGGCGAAGGACGGCGATACGCTGACCATCGATTTCGTCGGCAAGATCGACGGCGAGGCCTTTGAGGGCGGTTCGGCCGAGGACGTGAAGCTCAAGATCGGCTCGGGCCAGTTCATCCCGGGCTTCGAGGAGCAGCTTGCCGGCGTCAAGAAGGGTGACGAGAAGACCATCACCGTCACCTTCCCGGAAGATTATGGTGCGGCGCACCTCGCCGGCAAGGAAGCGACCTTCGACATCACCGTCAAGGCGATCCTGAATGCCGACAAGCCCAAGCTGGACGATGATTTCGCCAAGTCGCTGGGCCTGGGGGGTCTGGACAAGCTCAAGGAACTGCTGAAGGGCCAGATCGAGCAGGAACATAATGGCCTGACCCGCACCCATATGAAGCGCAAGCTGCTCGACCAGCTCGCCGCTGCCCACGATTTCGACGTGCCGCCGAGCATGGTCGAGGCCGAGTTCAACCAGATCTGGGCGCAGCTCCAGCACGAAGCCAGCCATGAGGAAGACCCCGAAGCGGCCCTCAAGGAGATGGAAGCGGAGAAGGAAGACTATCGCGCCATCGCCGTGCGCCGCGTCCGCCTGGGCCTGCTGCTTTCGGAAATCGGCCAGGCCAATGGCGTTGTCGTCAGCGATCAGGAAATGAACCGCCTGATCATGCAGGCAGCCCAGCAGTACAGCCCGCAGGACCGCGAGCGCTTCGTGCAATATGTGCGTCAGGACCCGATGGCGGCCGCGCAGCTCCGTGCGCCGCTCTATGAGGACAAGGTGGTGGACTTCCTGTTCGAGAAGGCGGAGATCACCGACCGGGCCGTCAGCCGGGAAGAGCTGGAAGCCGCGATCGAGGCTGAGGATGGCGATCTGAAGCCGCACGTCCATGGTCCGGGCTGTGGTCATGATCATGACCATGATCATGACGAAAAGCCCAAGGCGAAGAAGGCTGCGCCGAAGAAGAAGGCTGCCGAGGCCGAGGAAGCGGCTCCGGCCGAGGCTGCCGCCGAAGAGGCCCCGGCCAAGAAGGCTCCGGCCAAGAAGGCCGCCGCCAAGAAGGATGAGGCCGTGGCTGAGGAAACCGCTGCCGAGGACAAGCCCAAGGCCAAGAAGGCTCCGGCCAAGAAGGCTGCCGCCAAGGCTGAATAAGGCCTTTTCGGTCTGACTGGACAAGCGCCCGGCTTCGCAAGGAAGCCCGGGCGCTTTTCATTTCGGGCGCGGCATGGCAGACGAAATGTTAGTGAGGTCCGTTCATATCGAGAGGGGGCAGGATCGGGGGAGTCGAACTCCTGCCAAGGCAGGATTCCAGTCCGGCCGTTTGAATTGGTTCCTGCCTTCGCAGGAACATGCCGTGTTTCCTAGGTGATGCGGCGGCGCTAAAAAGGTTTCAGGTCGATGAAGGAATTTCCGGCAGTGGAAAGCGGGGAGGGCGTTGCCACGCCGAGGATCGCCGTCATCCTGCCCTGCTATAATGAGGCCGGTGCGATCGTTCGGACGGTGGGGGATTTCCGGCGGGCGCTCCCCTCCGCCGAAATTTACGTGTTCGACAACAACAGCACGGACGGCAGCCGCGAACTGGCAGCTGGGGCTGGGGCTATCGTCCGCCGCGTGGCGCAACAGGGCAAGGGCCATGTGGTGCGCCGCATGTTCGCGGACGTGGATGCCGACATCTACATCATGGCGGATGGCGATGCGACTTATGAGGCTGCGGCCGCTCCAAAGATGGTGGCGGCAATGCTGGAAGACAATCTCGACATGGTCGTGGGCGCAAGGCGGAGCGAGATTGAGGAGGCCTATCGGCGCGGGCACCGCTTCGGCAATTGGGCGCTGACCAGCCTGCTCAAGCGGCTGTTCGGACGCAGCTTCACGGACATACTTTCCGGATACCGTGTCTTCTCCCGACGGTTCGTCAAGAGCTTCCCCGTCCTTTCCGCCGGGTTCGAGATCGAGACGGAGATCAGCGTCCACGCGCTGGAACTCGCCATGCCCGTGTCGGAGGTGGTCACCGCCTACGGCGCGCGGCCGGAAGGATCGGTCAGCAAGCTCAGCACCTATCGCGACGGCTGGCGCATCCTGCGGACGATCATCACCCTTTATCGCATCGAACGGCCGATCCTGTTCTTCGGCATCATCGCTGCCCTGCTGGCGTTGACGGGACTGGTCCTGGCGGCGCCGCTGATCCTCACCTATATGAAAACGGGGCTTGTGCCGCGCTTTCCGACCGCCATATTGGTGACGGGCCTCATGATCCTCGCCACGCTTTCGGGCATGTGCGGCCTTATATTGGACACCGTGGTGCGCGGGCGGCGGGAGGTTCGCCGGCTTGCCTATCTCGCCTTCAAGGCGCCATCCGACTTCGCCCGGCGCGACTGATTGCGCCCCGTTCGGCCGGGCAAACAGACCGCGTTTCACGCGACCCCTTGAACAGTCCGCTTTTTGTGCCGATGTAGAGAACGGGCAAAAGCAACACACCCTGAAAGAGCAAAATGACCGATATCATGTCCGATCCCATGGCCGCTCTGGTCCCTATCGTCATCGAACAGTCGAACCGGGGCGAGCGCAGCTTCGACATCTATTCGCGCCTGCTGCGGGAGCGGATCATCTTCGTCACCGGCCAGGTCGAGGATCATATGGCCTCGCTGATCGTCGCCCAGTTGCTGTTCCTTGAGTCGGAAAATCCGAAGAAGGACATCTGGATGTACATCAACTCGCCCGGCGGGGTGGTGACGTCCGGCATGGCGATCCACGATACGATGAAATATATCCGCCCGCAGGTGGGCACCGTCTGCATCGGCCAGGCGGCCTCCATGGGCAGCTTCCTGCTCGCGGCGGGCGAGCCGGGCAAGCGCATCGCGCTCAGCAACGCGCGCATCATGGTGCACCAGCCATCGGGCGGCGCGCAGGGCATGGCGTCGGACATCGAAATCCAGGCCAAGGAAATCCTGCGCATCCGCAGCCGCCTCAACAACCTCTACGTCCAATATACCGGGCGTTCGCTGGAGGAAGTGGAGCGCGCCATGGACCGCGATACCTTCCTGGAGGCGGAGGAAGCCAAGGCCTTCGGTCTGGTCGACGAAGTGTTCGACCGCCGGCCGGCCATGGCGGAAACCCCCGAGGGCTAAAACCTATGTTTACCGCACGCGCCCTTTTCTCCCCTTGTGAAACGGGCGCGTCGCGGTCTAGGATGATCCTAGGACCAGAATATCCCTCGGCATGGGGCGGCTGTTCGCCTCAAAAGAGGGAAGAGAGATTGGCGAATGACTAAGCTTACGGGCTCCGATTCTAAAAGCACGCTTTACTGCTCCTTCTGCGGCAAGTCGCAGCATGAGGTGCGTAAGCTGATCGCGGGGCCGACCGTGTTCATCTGCGACGAGTGCGTGGAACTGTGCAACGACATCATCCGGGAGGAGACCAAGGGCGGTCTCGTCGGCAAGAAGGATGGCGGCGTGCCGACCCCGCAGGAAATCTGCGATGTGCTGGACGATTATGTGATCGGCCAGAACCGGGCGAAGCGCGTCCTGTCGGTTGCCGTCCACAACCATTACAAGCGCCTCAACCACGGCACCAAGCCGGGCGAGGTGGAACTGGCCAAGTCCAACATCCTGCTGGTCGGTCCGACCGGCTGCGGCAAGACGCTGCTGGCGCAGACGCTGGCCAAGACGTTTGACGTGCCCTTCACCATGGCCGACGCGACCACGCTGACCGAGGCGGGTTATGTGGGCGAGGATGTGGAGAACATCATCCTCAAGCTGCTCCAGGCGTCGGACTATAATGTCGAGAAGGCGCAGCGCGGCATCGTCTATATCGACGAGATCGACAAGATCAGCCGCAAGGCCGAAAATCCGTCGATCACGCGCGACGTGTCGGGGGAGGGCGTGCAGCAGGCGCTGCTGAAGCTGATGGAAGGTACGACGGCTTCGGTTCCGCCGCAGGGCGGGCGCAAGCATCCGCAGCAGGAGTTCCTCCAGGTTGATACGACCAACATCCTTTTCATCTGCGGTGGCGCGTTCGCGGGCCTGGAAAAGATCATCGGCGACCGTCTGGAGGCCAAGTCGATCGGCTTCGGTGCTCATGTCGCCGCGCCCGAGGAGCGAAAGACCGGCGAACTGCTGCGCCAGAGCGAGCCGGAGGATCTGCTGAAATTCGGGCTCATTCCTGAGTTCGTCGGCCGTCTGCCGGTGATAGCGACGCTGGAAGATCTGGACGTGGCTGCGCTGGTCAAGATCCTGGTTGAGCCGAAGAACGCACTTGTGAAGCAATATGCCAAGCTGTTCGACATGGAGAATGTCGAACTCAGCTTCACCGACGATGCCCTGACCGCCATTGCCAAGAAGGCCATCGAGCGGAAGACGGGCGCGCGCGGGCTTCGCTCGATCCTGGAGGCCATCCTGCTCGACACCATGTTCGACCTGCCTTCGATGGAGGGCGTGGGAGAAGTGGTGGTCGACAAGGATGTGGTCGCCGGCAGCAAGGAGCCGATTCGCGTGTTCAGCGAAAAGGACAAGCGGGCCGAAGACGCGGCCTGAATCGATCCCACTTTTTGAAAGCTATAAGGGGCCGGTGCATTTCGCCGGCCCCTTTTTGCTGTCCATGATGCGCGTGCGCAAAAATTTTTGCTGCGTTGCAAAATTGCACCAGTGTCAGGCGGTAGTAGGGACCGTCCATAAATAGCGTAAAATCAATTATTTAACGGGGATATTCCCTCCCTAATGGAATGCATTTGACCATATCCCGGCTGCTGTCACTCTAAAACTGTTATATTGTCGTAAAACTGTAATCGGAGCATCACAGGGCCGTCGTCACGCATCGTTAGGCGGTGGCGGACTCAATAAAGTGAGTGACTTAAGGGTTTGCCAGTCGGGGTGGCTGGTGGCTCCAAAGGGGAATGTAAATGAGGGATCTCAAGATTTTTCTCGCCGCATCTGCGGCGGCCGTCGGTGTTGCAGGCGCACTTGTTGCTCCCGCGCATGCGCAGGAAACGACATCGACCATTCGCGGTAATGTGACAAGCAATGGCCAGCCGGTTGCTGGCGCGCAGGTTAAGGTAACGCATGTGCCCACTGGCACTGTATCGAATGCCGTTACCGATTCCTCCGGTGGCTTTACTGCTGCCGGTCTGCGCGTTGGCGGTCCTTATACGGTAGAAGTCATTGCATCCGGCTATACAACCTCGACCGTCACCGACATTCAGACAGCAGTAGGACAGACCTTTGCTTTGCCCGTCGAACTGGCGCAGGAAGGCGAGGCGATTGTGGTGACCGCTTCACTTGTACGGGGTGCTGGCAACATCTCGGCCGGTCCCGCAAATGTCATGACAGCTGAGGAAATCAGCAAGATTGCTTCGGTCAATCGCGACATTCGCGACATTGCTGCGCGCGATCCGTTCGCGACTTTGGATACCAGCCAGACGACAGGCCGCCAAGTGTCCTTCGCCGGACAGAATCCACGTTTCAACCGGTTCACTGTCGATGGGGTGCCGATCACGGATAGCTTCGGCCTCAATCCCGATGCCTTGCCGTCGCGTCGCGGCCCGGTTCCACTCGACTCCATTGGTCAATTCGAAACCAAGGTTGCGCCTTACGATATTCGTGAAGGCTTCTTTCAGGGCGGCGTATCCAACGCGATCCTGAAATCGGGTACCAACGAATTTCATGGCACCGCTTTCTACACCTTCAGCTCAGACGAATTGACGGGTAAGAAGACCAAATCCTATATCCTCAACCCGACCGGCCGGATCGTCCAGCCCAACTTCACCAGCAAGGATTTCGGCGCGGAGATTTCCGGCCCGATCATCAAGGATAAGCTGTTTTTCATGATAGCGGCGGAACGCGTGCGCGCCGCCCGTCCGGTCGCCTTTGGTACGCAGGAGGATAATGCCGGCACGCCCGTCATCGGTGCGCGCGACGCCGATCTGGAACGGATCACCCAGATCGCTCAGGACAGATATGGCTATGATCCAGGCGGTATCCTGCGTTCTGACGGGGACAAGGACGATCGTGTCGTTGCAAAGATCGACGCCAATCTTTCAGATACGCAACGTGTTTCGCTGACAGGCCTCTACACCAAAGACGAACTGAATGTCAGTACGACGACAGGAACGCGCGACCTGGGGCTTGAATCCAACGCCTACCGGAAGCCGAACAAGATGAAGGCCGGCATCGTCAACTGGAACGCCGATTGGACCGATCGTTTTTCAACCGAGGCGCGCGCGCTTTACAAGACCTATGACAGCGGGCAGTTCCCTCTGATGGGTCGCAGCGCGCAGATGTCGATCTGCGCTGCGCCTGTGTCGGACCGAAATACCGGCGGAGCAGTCACGACCAATGTAAGCACCGTGTGCCCCACCGGCACGCCGCAGTTCGTTCTGGGCGCTGGGGGGCCGAGCCAGTCCAACGTCCTTAAAATCCGCACCTGGGGTGGTTCGGTCTCGGCCAAGCTGAAGGCGGGCGATCATAATTTCCGCATGTTGGCGGAATGGAACCACACAAAGTCGTTCAACATGTTCGTGAATCCCTCAGCCGGAACTTATTATTTCGACAGCATTCAGGATTTCGCCAACGGCACAGCGCAATCGTTCAGCTACAACAATGCCGGATCGCTCGATCCTGCAGACGCTGCCGCGAGTTTCTCCTATGATGCCTACACTTTCGGCCTGCAGGATGATTGGCGGATCAACAGCCAACTGACAGTTGGGATAGGCGTGCGTTACGACCTGTTCGGCATGGACAGCAAGCCCGCGGTGAATCCCAACTTTTCGCGCCGTTACGGCTTCACCAATGCCAGCAACATCGGAGGCATCGGGTTAGTGCAGCCGCGTTTCGGCTTCACCTATAAGCCGACGCCTCGCCTGACGATTCGCGGTGGCGGTGGTATCTTCGGTGGCGGTGCACCGGACGTCTATATCGGCAACAGCTTCTCCAACACCGGCGTGATCAATACATCGATTTCGGCGCGCCAGACCGATGGCGGAGTTTATCAGTTGAACGGCGCGACCAATCCGTCTGCGGCATCTATCCTGACCAACCCTTCCTTTACCACCGTTCCGGCGGCGGCGGATGTCGCGGTCCAAGCGGCGGCGGCGGGCCTATCGTCCAATCCCAATGCGACCACATCCCTCAATGCGATTGATCCGAATTTCAAGGCGCCGAACCAATATCGCGGGACTTTGTCGGTGGATTACGAGGCCAATTTTGGCGCACTGGGGGATGGCTGGCGTTTTGGCGCAGACCTGCTTTATTCCAAGGTGCGCAGCCAGGTGATGGTCGTCGATTTGCGATCGGTGCCGATCCCTGGGTCGTTCACGCCGGATGGCCGTCAGCGTTATCGGAACCTCATCCTTGCTGCCAATGGCCAGCCGCTAAATGACACGGGCCAGGATCTGCTTTTGACCAATACCAAATATGGTCGCGGCTGGATCGGCGTGCTGCGTGCTGAAAAGAGTTGGGATTGGGGTCTGACGCTCAGCGGCGCCTACACCTACCAGGACGTGCGTGACGCGGGAGCGCTTACATCCTCGCAGGCTGGTTCGATCTATGGCAACGGCGCCAATTATGATGCGAATTTCGGCGGCCGAGGTCATTCGAACGATGAAGTTCGTTGGGCCTTCCGCTATAATGCCTCATTCGAGCGGGCGTTCTTCGGTGACTACAAGACGCGGATAGACATCTTCGGTACGACCCGCGCCGGTTCGCCCTACAGCTACACCATGCAGGATCTGTCAGGTCAGCGTTCGGGCGTGTTCGGCACGGCCGGTAGCGCGTTGCGGTATCTACTATATGTGCCGACGGAGAACGATCCAAAGGTCGTTTATGATAGCGACGCGACGCGTGACCGCATCAATGCGATCATCGAAGGCTCCGGTCTGAAGAACTATCGCGGGCAGATAGCGCCGCGCAACGCCTTCCGGTCCAAGGCCTTCACGCGCATCGACTTGCATGTAGAGCAGGAGGTGCCGCTGCCGTTGGGCACCCGCTTCTCTCTGTTCGCGGATGTCGAGAATTTCACCAATCTGCTGAATCACAAATGGGGCCAGCAGTTGCGGTCGAGCTTCCCGTTCCGTAAGGTCGTAACCAAGGTCAGTTGCGTGGCTGCGGGTGCCAATGCCTGCGCGCAGTATAGATATGAGCAGCCTTCATCCGATACGGTACTGGCGGACGAACTGGTGACCACCAACGGATCGTCGCTTTATGCAATCCGTATCGGCGCCCGCATCAGCTTCTGATCAACGGGATGATGAGAAAGGAAAGGGCGCGGAGAAATCCGCGCCCTTTTCATTTCAGGCAGCTATCCAGCCCGTCGCGCTGGACAATACCGATGCGCGCGGTGATGCTGTTGCCATAGCGGCGGGTGAAGCCATGAGGGTCGATGGCTTCGCGCTTCTTGGGAAGAGGCAGGACTGCGGCGATGCGGGCGGCCTCTGCACGGGTCAGTCGCTGGGCGCCGTGGTGGAAATAGCGGATCGCGCCAGCCTGCGCGCCATAAGTGCCGATGCCGGTTTCCGCGACATTCAGATACACCTCCATGATCCGGCGCTTGCCCCAGATCGCTTCGATCAGGAGCGTGAACCAAGCCTCCAGCCCCTTGCGGACGAAACCGCCGCCCTGGAACAGGAAAACATTCTTTGCGGTCTGCTGGCTGATGGTCGATCCGCCGCGGATGCGGCCGCCGCTCGCATTGTGCCGCATGGCCTGAGCGATGGCGACGGCGTCGAAGCCATGATGGCTGCAAAAGCGGCTATCCTCCGCAGCGATGGCGGCGCGCGCCATGTCCGGGTCCATCTTGTCCAGGCTCATCCAATCCTTGGTGATGCCGTTGGGGTCCAGCAACATCGTCCATGTCACGGGCGGCGGCACGAAGCGATAAATCACCACCATCAACAGAGAGAGGGCAACGAAACCACCGATGATCTTGAGGATGATCCCGATCCAGCGGGAGCGGCGGCGAGGGGAAGCGGACTTGGCGTTCATACTGCCGTGGTAGCGCGGATGCCGGGCGGTTCAAGATGGGAGAAGGCCACTCTTAGCGCCGACGAAAGCCGGGCTCATGACGCCGGGTGCACATTTGCTGCCTGAGATCCCGGTTTAGCGCGGATCACGAATGATTACTGAGTGGGTGAGCGAAAAAAAAGCCCCGGATTTCACTCCGGGGCTCCTTTGCGCTTTGCCATCCGATCAGACAGCGGCGAGCCGGGAGATTTTACCCAGCTTGTCGCCTGCAATCCGCATCATCGCCTTTTGCAGCTTCTCGAAAGCGCGGACCTCGATCTGGCGGACGCGCTCACGGCTGACGCCATAGACTTGCGAGAGTTCCTCGAGCGTCTTGGGCTCTTCCGCCAGGCGCCGTTCGGCCAGAATATGCTTCTCCCGATCGTTGAGGTCGTCCATTGCCTCCACCAGCATGTCGTGGCGCAGTTCGCTCTCCTGCTGGTCGGCGACGCGTTCGTCCTGGAGCGGATCGGTGTCAGCCAGCCAATCCTGCCACTGGCCCTCGCCATCCTCGCGCATCGGCACGTTGAGCGACGTGTCGCCGCCCATCGCCATGCGGCGGTTCATGGAGATGACATCCTCCTCCGTAACGCCCAGATCGGTCGCGATCTTCCTGACGTCGTCGGGGTGCAGGTCTCCATCCTCGAACGCTTCGATATTGTTCTTCATCCGGCGCAGGTTGAAGAACAGCTTCTTCTGCGCAGCGGTGGTGCCCATCTTCACGAGGCTCCAGGACCGCAGGATGAATTCCTGGATCGACGCGCGAATCCACCACATGGCATAGGTCGCAAGACGGAAGCCGCGATCCGGCTCGAACTTCTTCACGCCTTGCATCAGGCCGATATTGCCTTCGCTGATCAGCTCGCTGACCGGTAGGCCATAGCCGCGATAGCCCATGGCGATCTTCGCCACGAGACGCAGATGCGAGGTCACGAGCTGGGCAGCGGCCTCGGAATCCGCATGCTCGGCATAGCGCTTCGCGAGCATATATTCCTGCTCGGGCGTCAGAATCGGAAATTTGCGGATTTCCGACAGATAGCGGTTGAGGCTGGCTTCACCGCCCAGCGCCGGAACCGCGGGGACATTGCTTTTATCAGCCATGTCGTCACCTTTCCCTTTCATGCGCGGCGGGACCCAGAAGAGGCGTCCAAGGCGCCGTCGCAAACTTGTCCAAAACTATACGTGAAGCTCGCTTAACAGTTCCTGCATATCGACAGGGAGTTTGCTGTCGAAGCTGAGCGCCTCACCCGTTAACGGATGTATGAACCCCAGCCTTTTCGCGTGCAATGCCTGCCTTTCGAAACCCAGCGTTTCCAGTATCGATTTGAAACCTTTTCTCTCTCTACCGTAAACCGGGTCGCCGATCAAGGGGTGTCCCAGATGCGCCATATGGACGCGGACCTGATGGGTTCGTCCGGTTTCCAGCCTGCATTCAACCATGGCCGCGCCGCGCAGCCTTTCCATCGTCCGGTAATGCGTCACGGCATGTTTGCCGCGCCCTTCCCGATGAACCGCCATCTTCTTTCGATCGGCGTCGGACCGGCCGATCCATGTGTCGATGGTGCCCGTCGCCGGCTGCGGCACGCCATAGACGATCGCGGCGTAGAGCCGATCGATCGAATGTGCCTTGAACTGCTGCGCGAGCCCTTCATGCGCGCGGTCGGATTTGGCAACGACCAACAGCCCCGAAGTATCCTTGTCGATGCGATGGACGATGCCTGGCCGCGCCACCCCGCCGATGCCGGAAAGCTGGCCCTGGCAATGATGGAGCAGCGCGTTGACAAGCGTGCCGTCCAGATTGCCCGCCGCCGGGTGGACGACCAGGCCCGCCGGCTTGTCGATGACGATCAGGTCTGCGTCTTCATACACCACGACCAGCGGGATGTCCTGCGCCACGGCCTCGGCTTCGACGGGTGGCGGAAGGGCGATGGCGAAAGCCTGTCCCGCGGCGACCTTCATGGAAGGATTGGGAGATCGCGCACCCCCCTTGCCCAGGTCTTCCGTCACTTGGCCCTCGACGATCAGCGCCTTCAGCCGTTCGCGCGAAAGATCGGGAATCAGCTCGGCAAGCGCCTTGTCGAGCCGCATGCCAGCCTGCGCCTCACCGATTGTCGCTTCAATGATGGAAACCCCCGAACCCATTGGGTAGAAATGTAGGAATGAGGGTTGGGATTTCAAGAGGGCTGCTGGAACAAATCATGTCCGAAGCGGCGGCGAACAGGCATGAGGTCTGCGGGCTGCTGCTGGGGAGGGCTGGCTGGATCGAGGCGGTTCGGCCCGCCGCCAATGTCGCCGCCGATCCGGCGCGGCATTTCGAACTGGACCCGGTCGAACTGATCGCTGCCCATCGCGCGGCGCGGGCGGGCGGGGCGGCGATCGTCGGCCATTATCATTCGCATCCGGGCGGTCAGGCCGTGCCGTCCCAAACCGACGCGGCCTGCGCGACGCCCGATGGCAGCCTCTGGCTGATCGTCGGGGGCGGCGCGGCCCGCCTGTGGCTTGCCACGGCGGGGAGAGACGGACAGGTGCAATTTGTCGAGGCTTTGCTCGACATCATGTGAGTGAGGGTTGCATCGCGATGCAGGGCAGCGCATTAGCCGTTCATTCCTTCCTGTTCATTTCTCCGGCGGCAGCGAACCTTCATGACCAATCCGATCGACAGCATCGATTTTGCCAGCCTGCTCTGCTCGCGCCTTTGTCATGACCTTTTGAGTCCGGTCGGCGCGCTCAACAACGGGCTCGAGCTGATGGCGGACGAAACGGACCCGGAAATGCGCCAGCGTTGCCTGGACCTGCTGGCGGACAGCGCGAAGACCTCTGCGAACAAGCTGAAATTCTTCCGCCTGGCCTTCGGTTCGGCGGGCGGCTTTGGCGATGCCGTGCCGACGCATGAGGCGCGGGTCGCGATCGAGGGTATGTTCGCGGCTTCGGGCCGGGTGAAGATCGGCTGGCTGGTCGAGGACGACATGCTGGAAAAGCTGCCGGTGAAGGTGTTGCTGAACCTGGCGCTGATCGCGGGCGATGCGCTCGTGCGGGGCGGCCAGCTCGACATCGGGGCGGAAAAGCGGCCGGGCGTGACGGAGATCGTCGTGCGGGCGGAAGGGCCGAAACTGGTGCTTGATCCCGACCTGCGCGCCGCGCTGGCGGGGACTTTGCCGCCGGAGGGGCTGGCTTCGCGCACGTCGGCGGCGTGGATGGTGCGCACCCTGGTGACGAGCGTCGGCGGGGAGATTGCGCTGTCGCCTGCTGGCGAGCCGATCTTGCTGTTCGGGGCGTCCATTCCCGACGCGCGCTAAGCGCTTTCCTGCATTTCCCTCGCCAGAAGGCTGATCAGCTCGGCGACGGGCAGGGCGCGAGCCAGCGGTGCACCCTGGCCGGCCCATTGCGCGCCGAAGCCGCCTTCGCCCTTGGCTTTTGCCGCGGCGTTCAGCGCTTTGCCCGCATCATAGGCGATGGGGTAGGCGGGCGGCTGCAATGCTGCCTCGGCGCCCCAGGCGGTGAAGCGATTGGCAAGGCAGCGGGCCGGACGACCTGAAATGGCGCGGGTCATCGCGGTGTGATGGGCAGCGGGGCTCGTGAGGGCGGCGCGATAGGCTGCGTCGGCGCTGCTTTCCGTGCAGGCGATGAAGGCTGTGCCCAGTTGTGCCGCGACCGCGCCGAGGGCGAGCGCGGCACGAATGCCTTGCCCGTCCATGATGCCGCCCGCTGCGATCACGGGCAGGTCGCATTGGGCTGCAAGCAGGCGGGTGAGGGCGAAGGTGCCAAGCTGGTCGTCAGGCGCTTCGGGATCGAAGGCGCCTCGATGGCCTCCTGCCTCATATCCCTGTGCGACTATGGCGTCGATGCCCGCTTCCCGCGCAGCCCGCGCTTCGGCCGGACTGGTGGCGGTTGCGAGGAGAAGGCATCCGGCTCGCTTGAGCGCTGCGATGCTGGTTGGATCGGGCAATCCGAAATGGAAGCTGACGACCGGCGGCGCAAGTTCGACCAAGGTGGCGAGCATCGCGTCGTCCTCCACGAAGCTGCGGTAGATTTCGCGGAGGCCGGTCGGAGGCTGGGCATCATAGGCCTGGAACAGTGGCGTCAGTGCAGCGAGCCAGGCCGCTTCCCGGACGGGGTCGCTGCGCGCGGGCCGATGGGTGAAAAGGTTGACGTTGAAGGGACGGCTGGTCTGGGCGCGGAGGGCTTCTATCATGGCGCGGGCACCCGCCGCGTCGGTGGCGCCCACGGCAATGGAGCCAAGCGCTCCTGCATTGGAGACGGCTGCCGCCATGGCGGGCGTCGAGACACCGGCCATCGGCGCCTGGATGATGGGATGGGACAGGCCCAGCGATTCGATGATCGACATGGGAACGATTGTCGGAGTTTTGCGGCAGGCGGGCAATGGGCGGATCTGGGCTGAAGCTGAATTCGCCAATTGTCGCCATCAAGCGCATCATGCTTCTGCAAAGGCAGCGGAATGAGGCAAGTGGCTCATGAGGGCCCTGTCCGGCGCTTAAACATCGTTTGATCTGTGCGTCGGCCTTCGGAGGAGCATGGCCCGGTTGGGTCGGATAATCGCGTTCTGCTTCCGTCCATTCCCACATCCCAAATGAAAAGGGCCCGGTCGCCTGTGCGACCGAGCCCCTTTTTCAACAGTCCCGAATGGATCAGGCGCTGTAGTACATGTCGAATTCCACCGGCGAGGGAGCCATTTCCCAGCGGTACACTTCGGGCCACTTCAGTTCGAGATAGGCCTCGATCTGGTCCTTAGTGAACACGTCGCCCTTCAGCAGGAAGTCGTAGTCGGCGGCCAGCGAGTTCAGCGCTTCACGCAGCGAACCGCAAACGGTCGGCACCTGGCTCAGTTCTTCCGGCGGCAGGTCGTACAGGTTCTTGTCCATCGCGGCGCCGGGATGAATCTTGTTCTCGATGCCGTCAAGGCCGGCCATCAGCAGCGCCGAATAGCACAGATAGGGGTTGGCCATCGCGTCGGGGAAGCGGAATTCGACGCGCTTCGCCTTGGCGCCCGCGCCGTAGGGAATACGGCAGGAGGCCGAGCGGTTGCGGGCCGAATAGGCCAGCAGAACCGGGGCTTCGAAGCCCGGCACCAGGCGCTTGTAGCTGTTGGTGGTCGGGTTGGTGAAGGCATTCAGGGCCTTGGCGTGCTTGATGACGCCGCCGATGAAGTAGAGGCAGGTTTCGCTGAGGCCGGCATAGCCTTCGCCCGCGAAGAGCGGCTTGCCGCCTTCCCAGATCGACATGTGGGTGTGCATGCCGGAACCGTTGTCCTGCGCGATCGGCTTCGGCATGAAGGTCGCCGTCTTGCCATAGGCCTGGGCGACCATCTGCACGACATATTTGTAAATCTGCATGCGGTCGGCGGTCTGGACCAGCGTGCCGAAGGTCAGGCCGAGTTCGTGCTGGGCAGCGGCCACTTCATGGTGGTGCTTGTCGCAGGGCAGGCCCATTTCCAGCATGGTCGACACCATCTCGGCGCGGATGTCGGTGCAGGGATCGACCGGCGCGACGGGGAAATAGCCGCCCTTGGCGCGCGGACGGTGGGCAAGGTTGCCGCCTTCATATTCCTTGCCGGTGTTCGTCGGCAGCTCGACATCGTCGATCTTGAAGAAGGATTCATTATAGTCCGAGTTGAAGCGGACATCGTCGAACATGAAGAATTCGGCTTCCGGGCCCACATAGACGGTGTCGCCGAAACCGGCCGATTTGACGAAGGCTTCGGCGCGCTTCGCGGTCGAACGCGGGTCGCGGCTGTAGAGTTCGCCGGTGTCGGGTTCCACGATGTCGCAGAAGATGATGAGCATCGGCGTGGCGCTGAACGGATCGACATAGACGGCGTCCAGGTCGGGCTTCAGGATCATGTCCGATTCGTTGATCGCCTTCCAGCCTTCGATCGACGAACCGTCGAACATCAGGCCCTGGGTCAGTTCATCCTCGCCCAGCACCGAAGACACCATGGTCAGGTGCTGCCACTTGCCCTTGGGATCGGTGAAACGGACATCGACCCATTCGATCTCCTTTTCCTCGATCATCTTCAGGATGTCTTTAGGCGTGTTAGCCATGTGAACCTTGCCCTTCTTTCATGATACCCCCCCGAAGGGGTAAGTTGATGTGGTCAGCCGCCAGACCGCTGAAGCCGGCGAGAAGTTTGGTGAAAATCAGATGGCGTCGCTGTCGCGCTCGCCGGTGCGGATGCGCACCGCACCCTCGATATTGGAAATGAAGATCTTGCCGTCGCCAATGCGGCCGGTCTGCGCCGCGGCAGAGATCGCCTCCACCACCCGTTCGGCGAGCGAATCGTCCACCACGACCTCCAGCTTCACCTTGGGCAGGAAATCCACCACATATTCGGCGCCGCGATAAAGTTCCGTATGGCCCTTCTGGCGGCCGAAACCCTTGGCTTCTGTGACGGTGATGCCCGACACGCCCACTTCGTGCAGGGCCTCCTTCACTTCGTCGAGCTTGAACGGTTTGATGATCGCTTCGATCTTCTTCATCTCTAGATATCCCAACTCAAACGCGCGCCAAATGGCGGGTATGATCCCGCCCTTCGTCCTGATCGAGCGACGACCGTCATGCCCCCCGAAGGCAAGAGCCGCCTCTCTTCCTAATCAATTACCGTGCCAAATAGCGAATCGCTGGAAACTGCTTTCTGCGATGCAGCAACTTTTGTCCATATTGCCCGGATTCCGGGCAATATCATGATGTGCTGCCCATTTTTTAGGCATAGCTGATATGATCAACGCTGATAGGGCGGCGCGTCGAGACCCGCAGGGCTCCTGGTGAATATCTCGCAACCGGTTTCAGTGATGCCGATGCTGTGTTCGAACTGCGCGGACAGGGTACGGTCGCGCGTGACCGCCGTCCAGCCATCCTCCAGCATCTTCACGCCCGGCTTGCCGATATTGATCATCGGTTCGATGGTGAAGAACATGCCGGGCTTGAGTTCCGGGCCGGTGCCAGGGCGGCCGACATGGACCACCTCCGGGCTGTCATGGAACACGCGGCCCAGGCCGTGGCCGCAGAAATCGCGCACGACGCCATAGCGGTGTTTTTCCGCATGACGCTGGATGGCATGGCCGATGTCGCCCAGCATATTGCCGGGCTTAGCCTGCTCAATGCCCAGCATCAGGCATTCATAGGTGACTTCGACCAGGCGCCGCGCCTTGATCGGGGCTTCGCCGCAAATATACATGCGGCTGCTGTCGCCGTGCCAGCCATCGACCAGCGGCGTCACATCGATATTCAATATGTCGCCTTCCTTCAGCTTCTGATCGCCGGGAATGCCGTGGCAGATGACATTGTTGAGCGAGATGCAACAGCTATGGGTATAGCCGCGATAGCCCAAAGTCGCGGGTACGCCGCCGCCGTCCAGCGTCATGCGGCGGACGATGTCGTCCAGCTCTCCGGTCGTGACGCCAGGCACGACGTGGGGCACCAGCGCGTCCAGTATCTCCGCGGCCAGCCGCCCGGCCTTGCGCATGCCTTCGAAACCGGCCGCGTCATAGAGCTTGATCGCGGTCGAGCGAGAAATCGGCGCGTCCGCCGTCATCGTCATATATTCGGTCATGGACGTGATTATAGGCGGGGATGCCGCATAATGCGAGAGGGCGGCTAGGCAGGGCGCGCGGCAGAAGCTATGGCCAGCCTATGGCCGACCCGACCCGCATATGGACCGCAGCGCTGATCGTGATCGGCGACGAGATTCTCTCGGGCAGGACCCAGGACAAGAATGTGTCGCAGATTGCGACATGGCTGAATGTGCAGGGCATCCGCCTGCGCGAAGTGCGGGTGGTCGCCGATGACAGCGACGCAATCGTGGAAGCGGTGAATGCGCTTCGTGCGCGCAACGATTATCTGTTCACAACCGGCGGCATCGGGCCGACCCACGACGATATTACCGTGGACGCCATTGCCGCGGCGCTGGGCGTCGACGTTGAAATCCACCCCGAGGCGCAGGCGATGCTGTCGGCCTATTATGAAACGCGCGGAGGCTTGACCGAGGCGCGTCTGCGCATGGCCCGCGCACCTGCCGGATCAAGCCTGATCGAAAATCGCATGTCGGGCGCTCCGGGCATTCGGCATGGCAATATCTTCATCATGGCCGGGGTGCCGCACATCACCGCCGGGATGCTGGATAGCCTGACGGGGAAGCTGGAGGGGGGCCTGCCGGTGCTGTCCGCCACCATCGGTTGCTGGGTGGCGGAAAGCGAGATCGCGGACCTTCTCGGCGCGACGGAACGGGCGCATGAGGGTTGCCAGATCGGCAGCTATCCCTTCTTCCGCGAGGGGAGGACGGGCGCTAATTTCGTGATCCGCTCAGTCGACGCGGAAGGGCTGGATCGGTGCGTGGCGGACTTGAGCGCCGGGTTGGAGCAGGGCGGCTGGCCGGTGGTGGCCGGCGGAATTTGAGCCGCGTCCCATAGGTGCTTCGGATGGGGAGCGGACATTGACGCTCCCCCTTGGGCGGCCATGCTCCTTTGTCAGGCTCGCTCGAATATGGCGGCCAGACCCTGGCCGCCGCCGATGCACATCGTCTCCAGTCCATAGCGTCCATCGCGTCGCTGCAATTCGCGCAGCAGATTGGCGAGAATCCGTCCGCCCGTAGCCCCGATGGGATGGCCCAGCGAAATGCCCGAGCCATTGACGTTCAGCTTGTCCCGGTCGTCCCAGTTCCAGCCCTTGAGGCAGGCGAGCACCTGCGGCGCAAAGGCTTCGTTGAGTTCGACCAGATCGATGTCTTTCCACCCGAGGCCGGTGCGTGCGAACAGCCGTTCGACCGCCGGAACCGGCCCGATGCCCATGCGCGAGGGGTCGCAGCCCGCCGCCGACCAGCTATGCAGATAGCCCATGGGCTCCAGGCCAAGTTCGCTGAGCTTGCCTTCCGCCACCACGAGGCAGGCCGCCGCTGCGTCATTCTGCTGGCTGGCATTGCCGGCGGTGACGACACCGTCCTTCTCGATGGGCTTCAGCAGGGCCAGCGATTCCGGCGTGGCGTCGGCGCGGATGCCCTCATCCTTCACGAACATCAGGGGCTCGCCCTTGCGCTGCGGCACTGGGACGGGAACCAGTTCGTCGTCGAACTTGCCTGCTTGCCATGCGGCGGCGGCGCGCTGGTGGCTCATCGCGGCATATTCGTCGCAGGCTTCCCGCGATATGTCATAATCCCTGGCGAGATTGTTCGCCGTCTCGATCATGCCGCTGATGATGCCATAGCGTTCGATCGGCTGGGACATCACCCGGCCCCGCGTCAGGCGGTCGTGGAACTGGGTCGAGCCGGACCGGGCGCCCCAGCGATGATCGATCGAATAATATTCGACGTTCGACATGCTTTCCACGCCGCCCGCGATCACCATGTCCGCGGCGCCGGTCTGGATACGCATGGCGGCGTCGATCACCGCCTGAAGTCCGGAGCCGCAGCGCCGGTCGAGCTGCACGCCGGGAATGGATTCGGGCAGCCCCGCCGCCAGCGCCGACCAGCGGCCGATGCAGGGCGCCTCGCCATTGCCATAGCCCTGGCTGAACACCACGTCGTCGATCCGCTCGGGGTCGATCCTGGTGCGATCCACCAGCGCCTTGATGATGATGGCGCCCAGATCGCCCGCCGTCATCGACTTGAGCGACCCGCCATATTTGCCGACGGCGGTGCGGATGGGGGCGACGATGGCGGCTCTGCGCATGGGGATAAGTCCTTCGGATGAAAAATCAGCGGGCGGATTCGGCCTGGCGGATCATCTGCCTGGCGATGATGGTCTGCTGGATCTGGCTGGTGCCCTCATAGATGCGCAGCAGACGGACATCGCGATAGAAGCGCTCCACCTTATATTCGGCCATATAGCCGGCGCCGCCATAGATTTGCACGGCGCGGTCCGCGATCCGGCCCACAGCTTCAGATGCATGATATTTGAGCGCGGCGCATTCCAGGCTGACGGGCTCGCCCGCGTCGAACTTCGCCGCGACCGACTGCATCAGCGCTTCGGTGGTCAGCATGTCGACCTTCATGTCGGCCAGCATGCCCTGGACAAGCTGGAAGTCGGCGATGCGCTGGCCGAACTGCTTGCGCTCCAGCGCGTAGGAGAGAGCCATGTCGATCAGCCGCTGGCACATGCCGAGCGAGACGGCCGCGATGTGGATGCGTCCGCGATCCAGCACCTTCATCGCGGTCTTGAAGCCGCGCCCGGGCACGCCGCCGATGATGGCGCTCGCTGGCACGACCACATCGTCCAGGATGACGTCCGTGGTGATCGACCCCTTCTGCCCCATCTTCTTGTCGGGCTTGCCGAAGCTGATGCCGGGCGTGCTGGCGGGCAGGATGAAGGCGGAGATGCCCGCCGCGCCCTTCACATCGGGCTCCGTGCGCGCCATCAGCGTGAAGACGCTCGCGCGGGGGGCATTGGTGATGTAGCGCTTGGTGCCGCTGATGCGGTAATTGTCGCCGTCCCTGATCGCGACCGTGCGCAGCGAACCCGCGTCGGAACCCGCCTCCGGCTCTGTCAGGCCGAAGCTGGCGATGGCTTCGCCGGTCGCGAATTTGGGCAGCCATTCGCGCTTCTGCTCCTCGGTGCCGTCCATGACGATGCCCTGGCTGCCGATGCCAACCGTGGTGCCGATGACCGAGCGGAACACGATCGAGGCGCGGGTGATCTCCCGGATGATCGCCGCTTCCTCCGCCATGGTGCAGCCAAGGCCGCCAAATTCCTCCGGCACGGAAAGGCCGAACAGGCCCATGTCGCGCATCTGCTGGATGATGCTTTCGGGGACGGCGTCGGCCTCCTCGACCGCATCTTCGGCGGGGATCAGCTTTTCCGCGACGAAGCGCTGGACGGTGGTGCGGAACAGGTCGAACGTCTCGGCGTCCATCTCGAAAAACTCCTCTCTCAGAACTTCAGTAAGCGACGTCCGCCACCATGGCGTCCATGCCGTCACAGCGAATGGCGCGGAAGCGACCGCCCTCATCCTCGCGCAGCAGCACGCTCTGGCCGCAAAAGACCGGGGCGACGGCGCGGAAGGAGAAGCGGCTGGGCTTGCGCCCTCCGTTGCGGGCTTGGCCGAACAGCTTGGCGGCGGTGAAGGGACCGTGGATCACCAGCCCCGGATAACCTTCGTCCGCGCAAGCATAGGGCAGGTCGTAATGGATGCGATGGCTGTTGAATGTCACGGCGGAAAAACGGAACAGATCGACCGTGGACGGCGTCCAGACAGCGTCCTTCTCCTCCGGGGGGAATGGGGCCGGAACGATGGCGGGAGTCGCGCCGCCTGCATCGCGATAGACGATGGTCTGGGTCTCGCGCACGCATTCATCGCCCCCCTGGACGATGCGATGGTCCACGGTCAGCAGGATCAGCTCGCCGCTGCGTCCCGATTTATGCGCGACATCGCGCACGGTGGAGATGCGCGTCGCTTCCCTGTCGAGCAGCAGAGATGGACCGAATGCCATGTCCGATGCCGCGAACATGCGCCGGGGCAGGCTGACCGGGGGCAGGAAGCCTCCACGTCTGGGGTGGCCATCAAGACCGATCCGGTCCGCTGCGGCGATGGGCAGGAAGAAGGCCCAATGGGCGAGGGACGGCTGGATTTCCCCGACGTTCAGCGGTTCGCCTATGGCGGCGGCAAAGCGGGTGAGCGCCTGACCATCCAGAATTTCAGTGCGGCTCTCTGTCTTGCCGATCCAGCTGCGCCAATGGGCGATTTCGGCTTCGGTCACGGTCATTCCACCAGCCCTTCATCATGCAGCCGTCCGATCGCGCCGCTGTCCAGGCCCAGTACGGTGGCGAGCACTTCGTCGGTATGTTGCCCCAGCTTCGGCGCGATGGCGACAGGACCGCGGGCTTCGTTGGCCAGCGTGCCGGCCGGACCGGATGTCGGATAGCTGAGGCCGCTCGGATGGGTCAGCGTCTCGAACAGCGGATTGGCGGTGAACAGGCGCGCGTCGGTCGTCACCGCCCGATGCAGCGTCTGATATTCGCCCCAGGTGACGCCGCCCGCGTCGAAGGCGGGTTTCAGCGCTTCGGCCGTGCGGCTTGCGAAGGCAGCCTCGAACAGCGGGAAGAGGCGGGTGCGGTGGGTGAAGCGGGCGCCTTCATCCCTGGCGAAGCTGGTCCCAAGTTCCGTTTCGATGGCGCCCACCGCATCGCTGAGGTCCAGCGTCTTGAGCAGGCCGCTCCACTGGCGCGGCGTGATGGCGACGACGATCAGCCGCTTGCCGTCAGCCGTGACGAAATCGCGTCCGAAGGCGCCGAACAGGTCATTGCCCATGCGGGGGCGGTCTCCGGCGGACAGCACTTCCGCCACCGAACCCAGATGCGACAGGCTGGACGCCGCCAGATCGGACAGGGGAATGCGGATTTCCGCGCCCTGGCCGCTGGTCCTACGGCGGAGGAGGGCCGACGTCAGCGCGAAGGCGGCATAGGCTCCGCCCAGCAAATCCCACGCCGGCAGCACATGGTTGACGGGCCGTTCGTCATCGGCCGGCCCCGTCATCTGCGGCACGCCGACCGCCGCGTTGATCGTATAGTCGACCGCTGGCGATCCGTCAGCCCAGCCCATCACCCGGACGGTGATGATGTCGGCGCGCCTCGCCGCCAGCGCTTCGTGGCTGAGGAAACCCTTTACCGGATAGTTGGTGAGGAACAGCCCGGCATTGTCGCCCGGCGCCGTCGCCAGCGCCACGGCCAGTTCGCGGCCTTCGGGACGGCCAAGGTCGATGGCGATGGATTTCTTGCCCTTGTTCAACCCCTCCCAATAGAGGCTGTCGCCACTGGGCGCGACCGGCCAGCGGCGGTAGTCCGGACCGCCGCCGATGGCGTCGAAGCGGATCACTTCCGCGCCCATCTGAGCGAGGTGCAGGCCACAGGATGGCCCGGCTATGAAGGCGGCGCCTTCGACGACGCGCAGGCCTTTCAGCAAATCATACATGCAGTTTCACCCCAGGAATCCGACAAGGGTCCGACCGATATTCGCGCCGGTGAACAGACCCCAAAAGGCATCCAGCGCCTTGTCGATCCCTTCATAGACCGTTTCCGCCGAAGCCATTTGCCCCGCGGCGTTCCAGGCCGTCATCCGCTCCACCATCTCGCTCTCAAGGTCCATATGGTCGAGTGCGATGAAGCCTTCCATGCGGATGCGCTTGGTCATGATCATGGTAAGGTTGCGCGGTACGACCGGCGCATCGGTGACGTTATATTGGGAGATCATCCCGCACACCGCGAAACGGGCGAAATTATGGGCCAGCGACAGCGCGGCCTGCAAATGATCGCCGCCGACATTTTCGAAATAAACGTCGATGCCCGTCGCGCCGATCGCCTTGACCTCACGGGCGAGCGCTTTGGTGAGGTTCGGCTCCGCCTTGTAATCGATGGCGGCGTCGACCTTCAGCACATCGCGCAGGAAGGCGGTCTTTTCCGGGCCGCCCGCCGATCCGATTACCTTGCATCCGATGTTGCGGGCGATCTGGCAGGCTATCGACCCGACCGCACCGGACGCTGCCGAGACGAATACGACCTCGTCAGGTCGCAGCCGTGCGATCCGCATCAGCCCGGCATAGGCCGTCAGGCCCGGCATCCCGGCGAAACAGAGCCAGGCCTGGGTGGGGAGGGCGCTCCTGTCCCGCTGCTGAAGCGCACTGGCAGGGGCGTTGAAAACCTCCCGCCATCCAAGGCGGGAGAAGACGAGATCGCCCGGCGCGAAGGCCGGATCATTGGAAGCGATGACCTCTCCGATCGCCGGCCCCTCCATCGGCGCATCGAGCGCGAAGGGCGGGACATAGCTCTTGGCGTCGCTCATCCGCCCGCGCATGGCGGGATCGACCGCCATCCACAGGTTGCGGACCTGCACTTCGCCCGGACCGGGCGGCGGTGCGTCGACCGTGACCATGGCGAAGTCTTCCGCGACCGGCGTGCCGATCGGGCGGCGCTTCAGGTGGATTTCACGCGATTGCATGCCGGTCGCCTCAATAGCCGTTGAGCCGCGCCCAGCGCTCGCGATGCCAGGCGGTCGAGCCATAGCATTGCGCCGCCACCCGCGCCCGCTTCAGATAAAGTCCCGCATCATGCTCATGGGTCATGCCGATGCCGCCGTGAAGCTGGACCATCTGGGATGAAATACCGTGCAGCGTTTCCCCAACGGTCGCCTTGGCCAGGGAGGCGAGGGCGGGGAGGGCGGGATCGTTCGCGTCCATGGCGTCCAGCGCCGCCTCCACAGCCGAGCGGGCGAGCTGCAATTCCCCGAACATCTCCGCCGCGCGATGCTGCAAGGCCTGGAAGGAGCCGATGATTGCGCCGAACTGCACCCGGGTCTTGAGATAATCGAGCGTGGTGTCGAAGGCCTGGGATGCATTGCCCAGCATTTCCGCCGCCAGGCCGATGGCCGCCCGGTCGAACAAGCTGTCGAGCAGGTCGATGCCCTTGCCCACTTCGCCCAATACGGCGTCAGCGCTCACCGTCACATTGTCGAAGCTGAAGAGAGCGGGCCGCCGCGCATCGATCTGGTCCAGCGCTTCCCGCGAGAGGCCGGGCGTATCGCTTTCCACCAGGAACAGGGTGATCCCGTCCCTGTCGCCGGGGAGGCCATGGGTGCGCGCCGCGACGATGGCGAAGGTCGCCGCCATGCCATCCTGCACGGGCCGCTTGATGCCGTTCAGCACCCACCCGTCGCCCACCGCCATGGCGGCCAGCGCGATCTTCTCGCGCTCATGTTGCGACCCTTCCTCCGCCGCGAGCGTGCCTATGGCCGATCCGTCGGCAATGCCCGGCAGCCAGCGCGCCTGTTGCGCCTCCGTCCCGCCCAGCCGCAGCGCCGATGCCGCCACCAGCGCCGAACTCAGCAGCGGCGAAGCGCCTAATGTCCGACCCAGTTCCTCCAGCACCAGTCCCATGCTGCGACAGCCGAAATCGGAGCCGCCCTGCGCCTCCGGCACCAAAATGCCCGTCCAGCCCATCTGGGCCATTTCCGTCCAGGCCGCCGGATCGAAACCCTCCGCATCCGGCCGGCCGCCACCATCATGGCCATAGAGCGACCGCAGCGCCGTCACGGGCAGGCGATCACGCACCCATTCCGCCGCCATGTCCCTCAGCATCTGCTGTTCTTCGTTCAGCATCCTCCCGATCCCATCCTTATTCGTCTCTTTTGTCAGGCCGGCAGATCCAGCGTGCGCTTCGCCGTGATGTTGTTCTGGACTTCATAACTGCCGCCGTAGATCGAGAAGGCCTTGCTATGCAGCCAGGCCCGCGTCGCTTCCCGTTCCGCGTCGGTGTAATGTTCGTCCGACCAGCCGAGTCCGTTCGCGCCCATCAGCTCGACCAGCAGTTCGGCCCTTTCCTGGATGATCCCGGACCAGAGATTCTTGAGGGCCGACACCCCATTGCTGGGGCCGCCGCTTTTCGCCTCCCGCGTCAGGCGCGCAACCGTCGCCAGATAGGCTTCGTGCCGCATGGCGTTGCGGACCATGCGCACCCTGAGGTCGGGATTGTCGATCCGTCCCATGCTGTCCGTGCCGCAATATTCATGAGCCAGCGGTGCCAGCGGCGTAATCTCCGCCTTCACATCCGACAGGCTGTTGCGTTCGAACTGGAGCAGGCGCTTGGCGATGGCCCAGCCCTGATTGACTTCGCCAACCAGATTGCCCTTGGGCACTTTCACATCGTTAAAGAAGACTTCGCAGAAATGGGTCGATCCGCTGATGAGGACGATAGGGCGGGTTTCGATCCCCTCGGACTTCATGTCGATCAGCAGGAAGCTGATGCCGCCCTGCTTCCGGCTGGTGTCGGTGCGCACAAGGGCGAAGCACCAGTCGGCCTGATCGGCGCCGGACGTCCAGATCTTCTGCCCGCTGACCAGCCAATGATCGCCCATGTCGATGCATTTCGTCTGGAGCGAGGCAAGGTCGGACCCCGCGCCCGGCTCCGAAAAACCCTGGCACCAGCGGCGTTCATTGGTGGCGATGAAGGGCAGATGCTCCAGCTTCTGTTCCTCGCTGCCATATTCCAGCAGCGTCGGGCCCAGCATCATCGTGCCGTAGCTGCGGATCGGATTGAAACCGCCGATCGCAGCCAGTTCCTGCCCGATGATCTTGGCCTGCGCCTCGCTAAGGCCGGCGCCGCCATAGCGCGGTTCCCAGGTGGGCACGCCCCACCGCTTTTCCGCCATGCGTTCGCGCCACAGGCACCAGTCGGCATTGGATTCCGCCGCATGCCGGTCGCTGACGAAGTGAATGGATGGAGCATTGGTCAGCGAGGGCGGGAAATTCGCCCGCAGCCATGCGCGCGCTTCCTGCCGGAACGACTGCGCTTCCATTCCATCCCACTCGGCCATGCACCCTGTCCCTGTTTCCCGCAAAAGCCACGCGGCCTTCCGATGGAGCATCCCGCCTCCATGACCGAATCCTTATGCCAATTCTGCACCGCTGGCTAGGCATAAATTGCACAGGTGGGTAAAATTAGTCGCATCTTCATCGATCATGACCGTGATGGTTGACAGCTTTGCCACAGGTCATAAACTATACTCAAATGCAAAATTAATAAGATCAGCCGCAGCCTTGCGATTCGGCGGCGGGCGGCTCGTACATAGGAGAGCGCGCATATGGAGACCTTCGCGGCCCGACCCATTCCGGCGCATGTTCCGCCCGATATGGTCAGCGATTTCAGCCTGTTTTCCTCGCCCGGCATGCAGCCCACGCCCAATGGCGATCCGCAGGCGGCCGCCGCCGTCGTGCATCAGGGTCCGCGCATCTTCTATTCGCCGGTCAACACCCGCGACGGGCGCGGCACATGGGTCATCACCCGCGCGCAGGACCAGCGGAAGGTGTTGCAGGACCCGGAAACCTTCTCCAGCCATCGCAGCATCTTCGCCTCCGCCCTGGGGGAAAGCTGGCCGATGATCCCGCTGGAACTGGACCCCCCGGACCATGGCAAGTTCCGCTCGCTGCTCAATCCGCTGCTCTCGCCCAAGCGGGTGATGGCGCTGGAAAGCGCCGTGCGAGAACGGGCGATCTTCCTGATCGACAGGATCGCGGCGGCGGGCACCAGTTGCCATGTCATGGAGGATTTCGCCTTTCCCTTCGCGGTGAACATCTTTCTGCGCTTCCTTGGGCTGTCCGACGACCGGCTGGATGAATTCGTCCGCTGGGCGAACGAACTGCTGCATGGCGACAATGTCCAGCGTCCCGCCGCCGCGCGGACCATCATCGGCTTCATCGACGAATTGTCCGCCGAACGGCGCAGGCAGCCGGTCGATGACTTCATGTCCTTCCTGGTGCAGTCGAAGATCGATGACCGGCCGCTGACCGACATGGAAATTCGCGGTACCGGCGTGCTGCTGTTCATCGCAGGGCTGGATACGGTGGCGGCCGCCATAGGCTTCGACCTCAACTATCTGGCGCGGCATATGGACGACCAGCAATTGCTGCGCAGCGATCCGTCCCGGATCGTGCTGGCGGCGGAGGAACTGCTGCGCGCCTATCCCACCGTGCAGATGATCCGCGTGGCGACCCGGGACATCGATTTCGAAGGCGCGCCGATCCGCCGGGGCGACTATGTGTCCTGCGCGACGATGATCGCCAATCGCGACCCGCTGGAATTCCCGCATCCCGAAAGGATCGACCTTGCGCGGGAGGATAATCGCCATACCGCCTTCGCCTATGGCCCGCACCGCTGCCTGGGATCGCATCTCGCCCGGCGGGAGATCGTGGTCGGGCTGGAGGAATGGCTGAAGCGCATTCCGCCCTTCCGCATCAAGCAAGGCACGGCGCCGGTCACTTTCGGCGGGCATGTGTTCGGCATCGAAAATCTGGTCCTCGACTGGTCCTGAGGAGGGACTTTCCATGAAAATCATCGTGCACAATGACAAATGCCAGGGCCATGCGCGTTGCTGGGCCATGGCGCCGAATATCTTCGAGCTGGACGATGAGGGCTATATCAAGCCCGGCGACATCGACGTGGCGGAGGCGGATGAGAAGCTTGCCTGGAAGGGTGCGAAATCCTGCCCGGAAAGGGCGCTGGAAATCGGCAAGTGAACACGAGGCAGGGAAGGGGGTGCTCCTGCTGAGGCAGGAGGCGGTTCCGGCGGCGGGAATGGGCTGCCGCGAGCCCCCCCCATCTCGCTCTAATGCCTTCGCGGGAGCAGAAAGGGGCTCCAGCTTATGTCCTGATCCACACGCCCTTGGTCTGCAAATAGGCGTCGATATGTTCCGCGCCGCCCTCCCGTCCGAAACCGCTCATCTTGTAGCCGCCAAAGGGGACGGACGGGTCCATCGCGAAATAATGGTTGACCCAGATCGACCCCGCCCGGATGCGCTTCACCGCCGCCATGGCCTTGCCGATGTCCTTCGTCCACACGCCGCCCGCCAGGCCGAAGCGCGTCGCATTGGCGCGAGCGATCACCTCGTCGAAATCGTCGAACGGCATGATGCAGGAGACGGGGCCGAAAATCTCCTCCCGCGCGATCCGCATCTCATCCTTCACATCGGCAAAGATGGTGGGCGCGACCCAATGGCCCTTGTCGAAGGCGCCGCCCGTCACGCGCCCGCCGCCCGTCACGAGCCGCGCGCCTTCCGTCGGCCCCAGTTCGAGATAGGAGGAGACGCGGGCATATTGCCTGGCCGACACCAGCGGACCGATCTGGGTGTCGGCGTCGAGGCTGGGGCCGATCTTCAGGGCCCTCGCGAAGGCGGCGATGCGCTGGACCATCTCCTCATAGACAGGACGTTCCACGAACAGTCGCGTGCCGGCCGCACAGACCTGACCCGAATTGTTGAATACCCCCATCGCCGCTGCTGGCGTAGCCATGTCGAGATCGGCATCGGCGAAGATGATGTTGGGCGACTTGCCGCCCAGTTCCATCGTCACCTTCTTCACAGTCCCGGCGGAAGCGGCGATGATCCTCTGGCCGGTCTCGCAGGAGCCGGTGAAGGCGATCTTGTCCACATCGGGATGCGCGGACAGGGCGCCTCCGGTTTCGCCCGCGCCGGTCACGACATTGACGACGCCCGGCGGCACACCCGCCTCCAGGCACAGTTCCCCGAAGCGGAGCGGGCTGAGCGATGCATCTTCTGCGGGTTTCAGGACGATGGTGCAGCCGGTCGCGAGTACAGGCCCGACCTTCCACGCCGCGCTGAACAGCGGGCCGTTCCATGGGATGATCGCACCCACCACGCCCACCGGCTCGCGCAGCGTGTAGGACAGCAGGTCCACCGGGAAGCTGTTGGACAGCGTCTCCCCATGGATCGCTGTTGCAGCGCCCGCAAAATGGCGCAGCGAACGTTGCAGCATGCCCCGCAATCCACGAGCGGCCGTGATCGGGCGGCCCATTTCGATGCAGTCGAGCAAGGCGAGATCGTCGAACTCCGCATCCACCAGATCGGCCAGCTTCAGCAGGACTGCCTGACGTTCGGCCGGTTTGAAGCGGCTCCATGGCCCTTCAAAGGCGGCGCGGGCGGCGCGGACGGCGCGGTCCACATCTTCCGCGCCCGCCAGCGCCAGTTCGGCCACCAGTTCGCCGGTCGATGGGCTGAAACTCTGGAACGTCTCGCCGGACAGGGCGTCGACAGGCTTGCCGTCGATCAGCAGCTTTTTGGGCTTGCCGTCGATGAAGGCGGGGCGGCGTGTCTCGATCATCGGATCATCCTCAAGCAATGGCTTCATGGGCGCGCCGCATCGAGGCGCGACCGAAGGCGAAAAGAAGCGCGGCGGGCAGCAGCACGCAGAACACGCTGATGACGAGCGACAGGCCGACCTTCATCTCGTCGCCCAGCAGCTTGTCGGTGACAAGGCCGATGAAGGCAGGCCCGCCCGCCATGGCGATCAGGCCGGACGCCAGCACATAGAGCGCCGACACGCGCCCGCGCAGATATTGCGGCGTCACCACCTGCACCGTGGCAGGCCCCATGCTGGAGGTGGAGAGGATCAGCGCCATGAAGCACCAGTAGCAGGCGACGGTCGTCCAGGGGCTGCTGACCAGAAAGGCGGCGATGCCGAAGGGCGCCGAGGCCAGCACCGTCAGCAGGCACCAGAACAGATGGGCGTCGCGCTTTCCCCGGCGATAGAGCCGGTCGACTGTCCAGCCATGCAGAGGGATCATCGCCGCCGCCCCGATCTGGGCGAGGCCGATGACCGGCCCGATGCGTCCCGGTTCCCAGCCATGAACCCGCGCAAGATACACCGGCGTCCACAGCTGGAAACCGATGGTGGCGGCATAGGCCAGGCCGAAGCCGACAAAGGTCGCCAGATAGAGCGGCTTATATTCGCGCATGAAAGCCCATGCCTCGCCATAGCCCGCGCCCGCGCTGATCGCCCTGCGCCGGGGTGGTTCGCGAAAGGCGAAGACCAGGAAGGCGAGCGCTATACCGGGCGCGCCGGTCATGATGAACACCTGTTGCCAGGGTTGCAGCAACCCGAAGACCGGCCAGACGGCGGGGCCGGCCTTCATCGCGGCGGCGACGATCGGGCCGCCGAACAGGAACACGATGCCCGCGCCCATCACCCCGCCCATGATGAAGACGGACATGGCGAGCGAAACCTTGTGCGGCGGGAAGCTGTCCCCGACCACCGAATAGCTGCCGGTGCCGAAGCCCGACTCGCCCGCGCCGACGCCTGCTCGTGCCATGGCGAGCGCCGCGAAGCTGCCGGCAAGGCCGCAACTCGCCGCCGCGATGCTCCACACCGTCACCGACAGATAAAGGACGACTCGGCGGCTGAAGCGGTCCAGCGCCATGCCCAGCGGAATCGCGCACAGGCAGAAGAGAATGGCGAAGGCCGGTCCTTGCAACAGGCTGATCTGGAGGTCCGACAGGCCCAGATCCTTTTTGATCGGCCCGACCATGAGGGCCATGATGTTTCGGTCGGTCAGTGATAATATGTACAGCAGGAACAGGATCGCCACGGTCAGCCAGCCCATCAGGGGCGAAGGATAGGCGGCCTGTTCGGGGAGAGGTGAGGCGATGTTGGCTTCGACATCTCCGTGCGCGCCGCCTGATCCTGACGATGACGCCATCGTCGCGGAAATCTGCGTCATGGTTGCGCTGCCCGGGCGCAAATGGCGCTGTCTGACTGACGATCGTGCGGCAAGGCCACTCTCCCTATCTCTCGGCCCTATAGCGCCCGGCAAGGTCTGCCGGCGCACTGCCGCTCCAGCCATTATAACGCACATTTCTGCACAGTGGGTCAATATATGTTCGTGGCATGTGCGCGGAAACGTCGGACCGCCGGGGCGGCGCGGGGAAATTATGCCGGGGGATTCCGGTGAAGGAGGGCGAGGAATATCTGCAATTAACTTTTCCCACTAGTGCAAAATTTATTGACATCGGCGTTGGCTGGGATAACTATAAAAGTGCACACGGGGATAATAATGATCGCGCCCGGTGACGTTGCCGGACAAAGATCGTGCAGGGAGAGGAAAAGGAAAGATGACGAAGGACAGGCTGTTCATATCGTCGCTGGCCGTCGGCGCCAGCATCATCGCAATGGCAGTGCCCGCCTGGGCGCAGGAAATGGCCGCGGCGGCGCCCGCGCAGGAAGATGCCGTGCCCCAGGCCGCGGCGCCGGCGAGCAATGCCGACATCGTCGTGACGGGATCGCGCATCGTGCGCGACGGCTATACCGCGCCGACTCCGGTGACGGTCGCATCGACGGAGGAACTGGCCAAGACGACGCCCTCGGGCGTGGCCGACGCGCTCAACAAGCTGCCCCAGTTCAACAATTCGCTGAGCCCGTCCAAGTCGGCGAATAATTTCTCCAACCTGCCGATCCACGGCAATGTTCTGAACCTGCGCGGCCTCGGCACGCCCAGCAACAATCCTAAGGGTCCGTTGCGTACGCTGATCCTGTTCGACGGGATGCGGGTTTCGCCCACCGAATATGTCGGCACCATCGATACCAACGTCCTGCCGCAACTGCTGATGCAGCGCGTCGACGTGGTGACGGGGGGCGCTTCGGCCCAATGGGGTTCCGATGCGGTTGCGGGCGTCGTCAACTTCATCCTCGACAAGAAGTTCACGGGCTTCAAGGGCGTGGCCCAGGCCGGCGTGGACCAGCGCGGCAATAACGGCAACCAGCGGCTGGGCGGCGCATTCGGCGCGGATTTCGCCGGCGGCCGCGGCCATGTGCTGCTGAGCGCGGAATATTCCAACAGCGACGGCATGTTGCGGCAGGACCGCGACTTCGCGACGCAGGGCTATAATTTCGTCGGCAGCGTGACATCCACCTGCGCTCTTTCCGCCAACGGCCAGTCGCGCACCTGCACGGCGGCGCCCGGCACGGTTGCCAATCCCTATGTGGTTGCGTCGGACATCCGCATCTCGGCCCTGGCCGCCAACGGCCGTATCGTGGGGTCCAGCGTGGCCGGCAATCCGTTCGTCGGACGGGTCATCAACAATGACGGCTCCACCCGCCCGTTCAACCTGGGGACCGTGGTCGGTACCACCGGCTTCCAGCAGGGCGGCGACGGCTACAAGATTCCCGACGACACCAATGCGATTTCGCCGCTCACCAACTATAACGGTTTCGGTCGGGTCAGCTACGACCTGACGGACGACATCAATTTCTTCGTCCAGGGGCTCTACGCCCGCAGCAAATATCATTATTTCACACAGGGCAATTCGCTGATTCCGGCGACGCAATCGGCGCGCATCTACAAGGGCAATCCTTATCTCTCCACTGCGCTCGACAGCGCGCTGACAGGCGCGAACGATTATTATGTCGTCGGTCAGCAGGATGCAGGCCAGCCCAAGCCGATCGCCTATGAAAAGACCGATTATTGGACGGCGACGACCGGCCTTGCGGGCAAGTTCGACGACTTCAACTGGCAGGTGACCTACAGCCACGGCGATTCGAAGCATTCGATGGACAATGTGGGGCTGTACGACAACCAGAAGCTCTATGCCGCGCTCGACGCCGTGCGCGATCCCTCGACCGGGCAGGTCACCTGCCGCGTGCTGCTGAACCCGACCTATGCCAGCCAATATGCCGGGTGCAAGCCGATCGACGTGATGCATGGCGATCCCTCGAAATCGACGCCGGAGGGCTATGCCTATGCGACCGGCACCTCCAGCTATCGGGCGCGCTTCAAGCAGGATGCGATCGCCGCCAATATCAGCGGCAGCCTGTTCGAACTGCCGGCAGGCCCGGTCGACATCGCGGTGGGCGTGGAATATCGGCGCCAGTCCCTGCGCCTCACCAGCAATGCCGATCCGTCGCTGCTGGACACGGATGCGGAGCGGGAAGCCTATTTCGCCGGCTTGCGCGGCGTCCCTCGGGCGGAATCGGCGACGGTTCCCTATCCTACCGGCTCGATCAACACGCTCTTCTACTGGCTGACCAATGTCGGATCGGCAGCGGGCAAGCTGAACGTCAAGGAGGCCTATGCGGAACTTGCGGTGCCGATCCTGAAGGACACGCCCTTCTTCCGCGAATTGAGCGTGAACGGCGCGATCCGTGTGACCGATTACTCCACCTCCGGCACGGTCAAGACCTGGAAGGTGGGCGGCACCTGGAAGCCGGTGGACGACCTGCTGCTGCGCGGCACCTATTCGCATGACATCCGCGCGCCCAATCTGTTCGAACTTTATGCCGGCGCGCAGAGCGGCATCGGCATCGTCAACGACGTCAGGAGTGCGGACGGGAGCTATGGCAGCGGCCAGAACGTCAATGCCAACACGGTGACGTCGGGCAATCCCAATCTGAAGCCGGAAGTGGCGGACACCTACACCTTCGGCGCGGTGTTCTCGCCCAGCTTCCTGCGCGGTTTCTCGGCCTCGATCGACTATTACAACATCAAGGTCGACAAGCTGATCGACTCCCTGTCGGCGCAGCAGATCCTGACCAACTGCCTCAATGCCGGAGGATCGGGCGTTGCGGAATGCAATCTGATCGAGCGCGCGAGCCCGACCAGCTTCCCGTCGCTGATTCGTCTGACCCCTGCGAACATCGCCTTCCTGAAGACGGCGGGCATCGATTTCGACTTCACCTATCGCACGGCGGTCGGCAATGGCGGGCTGGGCCTGCGGCTCTACCTCAACTATCTCGACAAGTTCGATGCCCAGCAATATGCGGGCGCGCCGATCGCCCATTATGCGGGCGTCAGCGTCGTCACCAGCAACCCGCAGGGTTTTCCCCGCTGGCGCGGCAACCTGACGGTGGACTATACCAATGGCCCCTTCGGCCTCACCATCGGCGAACAATATATCGGCAAGATGCGGCTCGATATTCCGGGCGGCGCGACGCCGATCCAGTTCGTCAATCCCAAGGTGAAGCCGGTCTGGTACACCGACCTGACGATGCGCTACACCATTCCGCATGGCGATGGCGGCAATTTCGAATTCTTCGCGACGGTCAACAACCTGTTCGACAAGAAGCCGCCGCTGATTCCCGGCACCGTGCCGGGCGTCAACCCGCCGACCAATATCGCGGTGTACGACATTGTCGGCCGCGCCTTCACGGCCGGCGTGCGCGTCAAATTCTGACCGGTTCCTCAGGGCGAGGGCGAGGGGCGGGAGCAGCGATGCTCCCGCCCTTTTCCATGGGCTAAGCGCCTGATCCGCGCCCATATGTGTGGGAAGAGCGGCAGGCTGCGTTGCATCCAGCCCGCGCAGGACGGTATGCTGCGCTGCGTCAATCGCCGGCTGGTTCCGGCCAATTGGGCATCGGGCTCGGTCGCCTGGCGCCCAACCCATGATGAGGGATGAGGGTCCGTGCATCCGGGGTTTCCCGGAATGGATTCGTGCGTCCTTTCATGATCGGTTGGCTGTCGGTCGAAAGCCGTTTGAAGAAGGAGAATAGTGATGCGGATCGTTATGACCGGCTCGGGCTATGTCGGCCTGGTATCCGGCGCGTGTCTCGCGGATTTCGGCCATGATGTCATCTGCGTGGACAAGGACGCGCGCAAGATCGAGTTGTTGCAGGGCGGCGGCGTTCCGATCTACGAGCCGGGTCTTGCCGATCTGATCGCGCGCAATGTGAAGGCGGGTCGCCTGACATTCACCACCGATCTTGCCGGATCGGTTAGCCAGGCCGATGTGGTGTTCATCGCCGTCGGCACCCCCGCGCGGCGAGGCGATGGGCATGCGGACCTCAGCTATGTCTACGCCGCCGCGCAGGAGATCGCTTCCAACCTGAGCGGGTTCACCGTCATCGTCACCAAATCCACCGTTCCGGTCGGTACGGGGGACGAGGTCGACCGCATTGTCCGCGAAACCAATCCCGATGCGCAGTTCGCCGTCGCCTCCAACCCCGAATTCCTCCGCGAGGGTGCGGCGATCCAGGATTTCAAGCGCCCTGACCGCATCGTCGTCGGCATAGAGGATGAGCGCGCCCGCCCGGTGATGGAGGAGGTCTATCGCCCCCTCTACCTCAACCAGGCGCCGATCCAGTTCACCGGCCGCCGCACAAGCGAACTCATCAAATATGCCGCCAACGCCTTCCTGGCGATGAAGATCACCTATATCAACGAAATTGCCGAACTGTGCGAGAATGTCGGCGCGGACGTCCAGCAGGTGGCGCGCGGCATCGGTCTCGATAACCGGATCGGTTCGAAATTCCTTCATGCCGGACCGGGCTATGGCGGCTCCTGCTTCCCGAAGGATACGCTGGCGCTGGTCAAGACGGCCGAAGACGCCGGCGCGCCGATCCGCCTGATCGAAACGACCGTGGCGATCAACGAAAGCCGCAAGCGGGCCATGGCGCGGAAGGTGGTCGCGGTCTGCAACGGGTCGGTGCGCGGCAAGACCATCGCCGTGCTGGGCCTGACCTTCAAGCCCAATACCGACGATATGCGCGATGCACCGTCGATCGCCATCATCCAGGCCCTGCTGGACGGAGGCGCGCAGGTGCGGGCCTATGATCCGGAGGGGATGGATGCCGCCCGTACGATGATGGCGAATGTCGAATTCTGCGATAATCCCTATGTCGCGGCGCAGGGGGCTGCGGCGGTCGTCATCGTCACGGAATGGGATGCGCTGCGGGCGCTCGATCTGCCGCGCCTCAAGGGCATCATGAGCGGTGACGGTCTGGTCGACCTGCGCAACATCTATCGTCCGGCCGATGCCGAGGCGGCCGGCTTCGTCTATGTCAGCGTCGGCCGCGGCGCCACGCCCGAGATAGAAGAGTTGGTTCAGGCGGCGGAATAAGCCGCGACCGAAATCCCTTCCCCGCGGGAAGGGCTGTAGCAGGCGCGCTCCCGGCCTTGTGTCGGGAGCGCTTTTCATTTCCGGCGTGGAAATCCCGGGTCATATCGATTCTGAAAACATGGCCAGGTTCAGCCAGTTTTCGGCATGTCCACCAACAACTCGTCGCAAATTCCGAAAGGATACGACGAGTCGTCGTTGACCCGAAGTTTTTGTTAACCTTCTTGGGAGACCCTATTGGGGTTAACTGCGGGGGTCGCAACCATGCCTGTCAAAATGACTGGCTCCATTTTTGGAGCCGGAATGCTTTGTATTTTCGCAGCGGGAGCCGCTACGATCATGACTGGGGGGTCGACATCGAATATGATGTCGACCGCAACCGGCACCAGTTCGCAGCTTCTTTCCGCCACGAATTCCACAACGATAACGTCGTCGACGATCAGCGGTTCCACGACGATGAACATTGTCTCTGATTTTTCCGATTTCGACTTCGCCAATGGGACGAAGCTGCCGGCAAAGGCGACGCTGTCGCTGGGCAATGCGAGCTTTCGTCCGGGCAGCAGCGTGGCCTATGTGCCGGTGACGCTGGATCGGCCGACGCCCAATACGGTGATCGCGCGGATCATCACGGTCAACGGATCGGGCACCTATCGCGCACTGTCGGGCTATAATTACCAGACGGTCGACACGGTGGTGATCTTCCGCCCCGGCGATCCGCTGGTGCAGACCGTCGCGGTGCCGATCATCGGCGCCACGGAAGGCCAGCAGTTCCAGGTCAAGCTGCGGGAGGCGCCCTGGGGCGGCCTTCAGGGTCAATCGACCGCGACGATCATGGCCAGCAGCACGGCCATCGCAACCGCCAGGGCGACGGGTATGTTTCGCGAGCCGCGCAGCTTCGCGGCGACCGGCACGCTTCAGTTCGAACTGCTCAAGGACACGCATAGGCGGTCCCCCGATGGCGGTTGGGACCGGTGGGCGACTTCGCTTGCCCATGGCCGGACGCAGATCGCCAATGGGGAAACCGGCCTCTATCTCGATTCCAGCATTTTCCCCGGCATCGAAGGGCCGGTCTATTGGGGGGCGAACGGACTCGTCCTGCATACGCAAAAGCTGAAGACGCCGATCAGCTATGGCGGCCAGACATGGTATTATGGGTCGTCGGTGCTCGACGGGCGCAATTTCCTGGCGACGCAGATCGGCTATGGCCAATATGAATGGGAAGCCAAAATGCCCAGCCGCCGCGGATCATGGCCTGCCTTCTGGCTGGTGTCGACCAGCGGCTGGCCGCCCGAGATCGATATTTATGAAGGGTTCGGCTATCAAAGCTATTGGGATTTCGACCGCCATGTCGCCCATACCCTGCATATCGGGGCCAACGGCACCCGTTACGATCAGCGGGGCGTTACGGTCCAGACGCAGCAGGCCTATGGCCTCAGTGGCTATTCCCAGGGCTTCCATCGTTTCGCCGTGGACATCCAGCGCGATTACATCACCTGGTTCGTGGATGGGGTGGAAACCTATCAGTCGGTCAATCCCTTCCGGGGCTTCCGCTTCTACCCCATCATGGACGTCGCGGTGAAGACCGATGGCGCTTATGATGACGGGTCGGGCGACATGGTCGTCAAGAGCTTCAAAATCTACAGCGCGCCATAATGGCTCGCCCCGTAATAGCTGCGCGCGCCTCCTGCCAGGGCATAGAGGCGCGCCCAGCTCTTGACCCACTGTCCGGCGATGTCCACCCGACGCGCGCCGGGCAGCAACAGGGCCGCCAGTCCCGCGGTCCGCAGTCCCAATATCGCAATCGACCGGGCCAGCAGCTTCGCGGCGCCGATGCGGCCGGGCAGGGCCTTGCGCCGCGCCATGGTTTCGGTGCAGCCGATGCGCCACATGCGTTTCAGCACCCATGAAAGGCGCGCCCGCTCCGCCGGCACCCATTCGCTGACCCGTGCATCGGGCGACCAGCCGAAGCGGGCGCCTGCCTCATGCAGCCGGGCCAGGAAATCCAGATCCTCTCCGCCGCTGCGGTTGAAGCGCGGATCGAAGAAGGGCACGCCGATCATTGCAAAGGCGCGCCGGCCGACCAGCAGGTTGTTGCTGGCCCAGAGCATGCCGGTCGCCCCCCATGGGCGTTCCTCCGCGCGGAAGACCAGCGTTTCGCGCGCCCATCGCGGCGGCTGCCCCACGAAGCAACTGTCCACCGGCCCGGCAACGACATCCGCGCCCACCTGCGCCTGACAGATCAGCAGCGCGTCGAGCCAGCCGGGTTGCGGCCACTCATCATCGTCGATCATCGCCAGGAAACGCATCGCCGGGTCGTCCAGAGCGGCGGCGGCGATGGCATTGCGAACTGCGCAGAGCCCCGGCTGCGCCACCGTCAGCAGCGTTATGGGCAGGCCATATCCCACCGCCAGCAGGGACCGGACCACGGCTGCCCCCTCCTGCCGGACCGGATCATTGTCCGCCACCAGCACCATCACGTCATGGCGGTCGGTTACGCCGGGCAGGGCCTCCAACAGGTGGCGGAGCTGTTCGGGCCGGCGGAAGGTGGGAATGGCGATCCAGACCGCGGGCATCAGGCGGCCGCCTCGACCACGGGCTTGCGGCTCCGTCCGCCGCGCTGGAGCCATTTGATGAAGCGGTGCCCGCGCACCTCCACCAGCGCATAGCTCGCCCAGCAGAGCAGCCAGGTCGCCACCAGCATGGCGAGGACGATCAGTCCGTCGAAGCCGGTGATCCCATGCCTGTGCGCCACGCCCATGCCGCGGGCGAACACGTCGCGCACCAGCGGATGCCAGAGATAGATGGAATAGCTGATCAGGCCCAGATGGAAGCTGACCGGATTGGCCATCACCGCCCGCGCCGCGGTGCCGTTATAATAGCAGCTCAGCACCAGCGCCGGCATCAGGCAGACCACCAGCAGATCGGCCTTTCCAGGCAGCAGCAGGGCGAGCGCGATGAGCGCGCAGATCATGGCGAATGCGCCCGTCCGGTCGATGAGCCGCCGGCACCACGCCTTCTCTGCGCAGCGATAGCTGAGAACGCCCAGCGAGAAACCGGCGAGGCAGCGCAGCAGCGTCAGCACGCTGTCGCTGTCATTGACGTCCAGCGGACCGCTGGAACCCCGGCCCGACAGCGCCACCAGGCCCAATATTCCGACGCACAGCAACCCCTGCACCCACGCCCATCGCGAGAAGGCGATGATGGCGATCAGCGGGTAGATGAGATAGGCCGCGACCTCTGTGCTGACCGACCAGCTGTTGCCCGCGATCGGCTCCGTTCCCCAACCCCAGCTCTGCACCATCAGCAGGTTGGTGAGGATGTTCGGAGCATCGAGCGCGATCGCCTGGCTGCCGGAGATGTTCAGGACGATGCGCGCCATGAACACCAGGGTCACGATCAGGTGCAGCGGCCATACGCGCGCCATGCGGTTGATGAGGAAGTCGACATAGCTTGCCCGTCCCAGATGGTTCACCACCCGGTCGTGATAGCCGAAGGAGATGACGAAGCCGCTCAGGATGAAGAACAGGTCGACCGCCAGATAGGCGCGGGAAAAAAGCGGCAGGCGAAACGCCTCGAACGCCGGATTATGCGGGATGTGGTACAGCAGTACCGACACCGCCGCCACGCCGCGAAGGCCGGTCAGCGAGGAAATTCTCATGCGCCTGCGCTCCTCATGGCGGGCGCCGCGTCGAAGGCGGCGGCTATGGCGTCCCACAGCGGCTTGCGGCGCATCCCGCCGTCCAGCGGCAGGCCGCGCGACAACTGGCCGTCGGGCCACTTGTAATCCTTGAAATTGGACAGCCAGCTATAGCGGTCCGACAGCCCCCAGCAGAGCACTGACCGCATCGCCGGATTGTCCAGCGCGACGTCCAGAAAGGCCTTGGCGACGGAGGCGACCTCCTTGTCCCGTTTGTCCGGATTGGGTGGCCCACCCCGGTCCGCGACGTCGAATTCCGTGATGGAGAGGGCCAGCCCATAGCCGCTGAGCTGTTCCAGAAAGCGCGCGAACAGGGCCTGGTTGAAACCTTCCCTATAGGGCTTCAGATGCCCTTGTATGCCGACCGCGTCCACCGGCACGTTGCGCGCCATCAACCGGTCGAGCAGCTTCAGCAGAGCAGTGCGGCGGCGCTCGCAGCGGGGGGAGTCATGTTCTATCCCGAAATCGGTCAGGAACCGCATGGGCCGGGGATCGACTTCCCGCGCGTGGTGGAAGGCGATGTCGATATAATCCTCGCCCAGCGCATCCATCCACATGCTTTTGGCGCGCATGCCGTCGGCGCGGCCATCATTGGGCTCGATGGCTTCGTTGACGACGTCCCATTCGCGGATTTTGCCTGCGTAACGGCGCATGGCGGTGTCGATATAACTGGTCATCAGCGTTTCGCGTTCCGCACGGCCGGCGGCCTTCAACGCCGGTTCCAGCCAGGGCGGTTGCGCGGCGTACCAGACCAGCGTATGCCCCCTCGCGCGCATGCCATGCTGCTGTGCGAAGGCGATGATCTGGTCGGCGCCGCTGAAATCATATTTGCCGGGTTTCGGCTCGGTCGTGCCGCGCTTCAGTTCATATTCCTGGACGACCATGTCGCACTCCCGGGCGACGGCGGCGGTGAAATCGGGGTCTTCGCGCAACTGGCGCGACTTGATCGCCGCGCCGAAATAGCGGCCCGACTTGCGGGCATGGGCGGCAAGCCCTGCCGTGCCGCCGACCTGCGCGGCGCTCGGCTGGATGGGGGAGCAGGCGGAAAGCGCCGCCGCGCCCGCCAGAAATTCACGCCGCCTCACAGCCGCTGCCCCTTGCCGGCGAGCATGTGGGACAGGTCGATCCAGCGGTCGGAAATGCGGCGATAGACCGGGTCGGGCATCACGATCTGCAACAGCACGGTCGCCGCCAGGCGGGGACCGAAGGCGCCCCGGCAGACGGCGCCCAGATAGTAGCGCATCGCCTGCCGCCTGCTGGTCGGCCAGATGCTTTTCGCGGCGTGCCAGCCCATATAGGCGGAAAAGGCGCGCGGGCTGATATGGGGGCGCAGGTCCCGCAGCCAGGTCAGGCTGCCGATGCTGCCGCGCACCTGCGAAAGCCGGTCGTCGGCATCGCGGTCGGCCCATATGGTGCCGGGCCGTTCCGTCATCAGGAAGCGCGCCCCGGCCAGCGACAGGCGCAGGGCGAAGTCGGTATCGTCGCCGAATTTCACATCCTCGCGATAGCGCACCTTCTCCGCCAGCGTCCGGCTGAGGGCCATGCTGCTGGTCTGGATGAAGCCGCGATCGCACATCAGATAGCGGTCCATGGTTTCGCCATGGGCGATGGCGCGCGGCGGCTTGAGGAAATTGCGTCCTTCGCCACGGTCGGCCAGCACCTGGCCATAGGCGACGACATCCTCGCTCTCCTGCAACAGGGGCAGCAGGTCGGCAAGATGGTGCGGCAGGAACCGGTCGTCGCAGTCGAGAAAGGCGATATAGCGCCCGCGGGCATGGTCGATGCCCTTGTTCCTCGCGGCCGCCGCACCGCGATTTTCCTGCACGATGACCTTGAGACGCGGATCGTTGATCGCGCCCAGGGCAACTTCCGTCCCGTCCGTCGATCCGTCCACGACCACGATCACCTCGATGATCGCGACCGTCTGTTCAAGGGCGGACATGACGGCGGCCACCGCCGCGTCGCGCCGCTGATAGGTGGGGATCACCACGGAAAACAGCGGCGCGGCGGTGGCAGCCTTCAGGCTGGACGGAGGTTGCCAGGCGGTCATCACGAACCGGCTCCACTTGTGGCGGCCTCGGCCTTGCCGAAGCGCAGGACGAAGCCGTTGACCAGCGATCGGTAGAGCGGCTTGGGCAGATAGGATCGCAGCACCTGCCGGGCGATCACGCGGGGAGGAACGCCGCCCGCCACCATGCCCACCGCCAGATCCTTGATCGCCACCACCGGCCTGATCGGCGCCATATGATAGGCCAGCACGGTTGCGCGATAGCCCCGCCGCGCCCGGTTGGTGAGCATGTGGCCGCAACGGTCGAGCCAGTCGAGCGAGGTTTCATAGCCCTTCACATAGGATGTCCGGCCCGCCTCCGTCGCGTCGAGCCAGATGGTCAGCGGCTGGTCGATCATCCGGAACCGGGCCCCCGCGCCCTGGAGCCGGACGCAGAAGTCGAGATCCTGTCCCTTCTTCAAAGCCGGGTCGAACAGCACATGCTGCGCCATGCCGGTCGGCACGACCATGGTGCTGGTCTGCATGAACTGATTGGCGCAGAACAGATATTCCCCGACATCCTCGCCCTCGCGAATGCCGCGGTCGGGCCTGATCCAGTAGCGGTCGACGCCCCGGTCCACCTTCATGCGGGAATAGAGCACCGTTCGCCCGTCATCTCCCGCCAGCGCCTTCGCCATGATGGAAAGCTTGCCCGGAAGGAACAGGTCGTCGGAGTCCAGAAAGGCGATATAGCGCCCGTCGGCCGCCATGATGCCGGCATTGCGCGCCGCGCCCCCGCCGGCGTTATCCTGCCGGATATAGCGGACGCGGGGATCGCCTATCGCGTCGATCACGGGGCCCGGATTGTCCCGCGAACCGTCGTCGATCACGACGACCTCGAAATCCTGCCAGTCCTGCGCCAGCACGGACCGGATGGTGTCGCCGACGATTTCCGCTCGGTTGTAGAGCGGGATGACGACGGAGAAAAAGGGTTGCTTGCCCAGCGCGGCATCGCTCATGCGCCATGCACCTTTCGATATTCTTCATAGTGGAATCCGGCGAGCCCGGCGATCTTGCCGGCCGCGCGATAAAGCTTGCCGAGCCGTTCGACCCGCTTGCCCCGGTCGAACGTCGCGACAGCGCCCAGCGATCCGACAAGGAATCCCGCGACGATGCGCGGCGCTTCGCCCAACAGGGCGCGCAGCCGGCCCCTGTGGAAACGCTCCACCATCATGTCGGTCATGCCGACGCGATAGCCGCGCATCAGCAGCCATCGGGCGGTGACGCGGCTGGCGGGGATGAGTTCGGTCACGACCGCCTCCTCCGACCAGGCGAAGCGGAAGCCGGCGCGCTGCATGCGGGTGAACAGTTGCTTGTCCGACCCGCCGGTCAGCGCCATGCGCTCGTCAAAGGGGCGCTCCCCCATGGCGCGCAGGGCCGTGGCGGCGATCAGCACATTGGCGGTGCTGTCCACCAGCGCGACCGGGCCGGACTGCCCGCGTTGCTTGGGGGCGAGCAGGGGATGGCGCGCCGCCCAGGGAGCGATGGCGCTGTCCATCTCCCGCAGCACGGCGCCGCCGACCACGTCCGCCTCCCAGCGCTGCGCCGTATCGGCCATGGCGTCGATCCACCCGGGGGAGGCGGCCTCGTCATCGTCCAGCATGGCGATATGCGTCACGCCGGGCCGGGCCAGCGCGGCGGCCGCGAGCGCGTTGCGCACCAGCGGAATGCCGCGTTCCGCAACCAGCAGGGCTTCGACCGGCCAGCGATAGCCTTGGGAAGCGAGCTGCTCGACCACGGCGAGCCCTTCCTGACGGGCCGCGTCATTGTCGGCCACCAGCACTTCCAGATGGTGCTGAGTTTGCTGCGCAGCGAGGGATTCCAGGGTCCGGCGCAATCCCTGTGGCCGGTTGCAGGTGGCGATGCAGACGATGATATTAGCCATGGACGCTCTCCTGCTGGAGATGGTGGCGCCGGGTCCATTGCGGGCGCGGCTTGGCCTTGAAAGTGGCGTGGGCGGCCGCGATGGCCGCGAGGAAGATCACCCAGACCTGGCGATCCTTGTCGAAAAAGCTGGTTTCCAGCAGGTTCTGGTACATGACGAACACCCAGATGGCGAAGGCGGGCACCATCAGCGCCTGGTTCTCCCTGGTCGAGCCGGTCAGGAACCAATAGGCGGGCAAGGCAAGGAAGCTGACCAGCAGCATGATGAGGCCCAGCGGCCCGGTCGTCACCCAGATTTCCAGATAGCCGTCATGCGAATGGGCGGTCAGCATCTGGAATTGCTGGTTCAGATAGTCATGCGCAGGGCTGTTCACGCCCACCTGCCAGAAGCCGCCGAAGCCCGCGCCCAGATAGGGATGATCGGCCAGATAATCGAACACCACCCGCCAGATCGATACCCGCCCGGTGAAGCTGGTCGGATCGGCGAACAGCCGCTCGATGGTCGGTTGATAGGCGATGTAGAGCGCCAGGAAGCCCACCATGCCGAAACCCAGCATCAGCAGCAATATCGCGCGCTTCTGCGTGTTGTCGCTCAGCGCCCGATAGATGTTGCTGATCGCCAGCATGCCGACGCACAGCGCGAGCGAAGTCTTGCTCTTGGTCCCGATCACGAAGACGAACGCCATGACCGCGAACAGCGCATAATACCATTTGCGCCGGTCGATCCATGCATTGCCGCAGACGATGAAGGTCAGCGCCATGACGGCACCGGCGATATTCTTGTGGAAGAAGAAACCGCGCCATGCGCCGATCAGCGCCTTGTCGCTTTCGGTCGGCGGATGGACGGCGGCGGGTGTCAGCGGCAGCGACACCCAGCAGATGATCAGCGAGACGATCAGCGCCGCGCGCAGCGCGTCGAACAGCCGCTGCGGCCCTATCAGGGACAGCGCGCAGAAGGTGATGTAGATCACGATGAGCTGCTGCATCGCCCGCTTGAAGGACACGAACGGGTCCACGCCCCAGGTGCAGGAAATGAAGAACCAGACCAGCATGATCGCCAGCGGCCAGAAGGTGAATCTATATTGCAGCGGATGCTTGCGGATGATCTGCACGCCGGTCAGCAGCAGGGCGAAGCCGATGAACAGCATCTGCTTGAACAGGTCCGACCCGTCATTTTCCTGCGCCATCGCCACCAGCTCGTCCTGCGTGCGGGAGGCGAAGGGTTGCTGGCCGATGAAGACCATCATCAGGAAGACGAAATAGAAGATCTGGGTGATCCAGATCATGCGCATGCTCTGGCCGCCGCCCGTCTGTGCGGGGATGGCGGCGACACCGCCGCGATGCCAGCTTGTCGCCATGGTCAGGCGGCTCCCCGCTGATCGCGCCGCCATTTGCGGTCGAGTTGCCAGATGCCGAGCATCATGACGAGCTGCGACAGCACGACCCCGCCGATGGAGAAGACGGGCGCGGTGCCCAGCACCAGCAGCGTCACGGCGACCAGCCCGACGCCGCAGCTGCGCATGCTCTGCGCGGCGAGTGGGCGGAAGGCCTTGCGCGCCTGGGTCATCACGCTCATCGGCGTCTGCACGCACTGGACGAGGGAGAGGAGGGCGCACAGGCCCACCGCGACCATCACCAGCCGGTGGTCCAGCGTGGGCTTCAGGATCAGGCCTGGAAAGGCATAGAGGGCAATCGCCGCCACGGCGCAGGTCGCCAGCCACAGCATGACCAGCGCGGCCATGAAGACCCGTTCCGACCTGATCGCCGCGTCATGATCGCCGCGCGCCACGGCCCGGGTCATGCGGGGCCGCTCCAACTGTGTGAGGGCGGTGATGCAGACATTGACCGGGCGGAAGAACAGCATCCCCACGGCGATCGGCGCGAAGGCGGTCGGCCCGGCGAGCAGCGTCACGATATAGCTGTGCGAATTGGAGGTCGCCTCCGTCGACAGCACGCCGACCAGCGTCCAGGCCGACTGCTCCTTCCACACCGGGCGATAGGCGCCCATCGCGCGGGCGGGCGCCATGGCGAAGTGCCGCCGCAGATAGGCGAGACCGAAGGGGAGCAGTCCGACCAGGCTGGCCGCCACCAGCATGCCGCCGATGGCGGGCATGTCCGCGCCGGTCCGCATCGCGATCAGCAGTCCGGCGAGGATCGTCCCTGCATAGGCGAGGTCCGATCGTGCAGCCCTTGCCGGAGCATGATGCGCATAGGCATTGGAGCGCCCGAACCAGCGGATCAGCGACAGCATGCCCGCCATCCCGAACAGCAGGGCGGCGGCGGGAGAGGCGGTTGCCCAGGCGATGGCGGCGCAGATCAGTCCCTGGCTGGCCGCCAGCATCAGGTTGACCGGGAAGAAGAAGTCGAAGCTCCGGGCATCGGCATCGTCTCCCTGGTTCACCGCGATGGTGTAGGGCGTCGACACCAGCGCATTGGACAGGCCATAGCCGAACTGGATGATCACCAGCAGGAATGCCAGCGTGCCGATGGCCGCCGTTTCCAGATGGTGGATGGAAAAGAGCTGGACCAGCAGATGGCTGACCGAGACGATCGCCGACGACAGGCTCGCCAGCCCGAAGCGGCCGAACAGGCTGCCAAGGCGCCGGACGCGGCCCGTCGGAAGATTTTCAGCCACCTGGGCTTCAGCCATGGCGATGTTTCCAGATCAGCCAGAGGGCGTGCGGATTGGTGGTGATGTAGCGCCAGGCCAGTTCTTTGGGCCGCGTCGCCATGCGGTGCAGCCATTCGAAACCGGACTTCTGCATCCAGAGCGGCGCGCGCGGATAGTCGCCGGTGATATAGTTGAACAGGCCGCCGCAGGTGACGATCCAGCCGGCCTTGATCCGGTCGCGATTGCGCACGCAAAAGGCCTGCTCGCGCGGCTTGCCGGTGCCGACCCAGAGGACGTCGGGCGCGGCGGCATTGATCGCGTCGATCACCGCATCCTCTTCCTCCGGCTTCCAGAAGCCGTTGCGCCGTCCGGCGAGCTGAAGACCCGGCGCCAGCGCAAGGATCTCCTTCGCGCAGGCGGCGTTCACCTTCTCCTCGCCGCCGAGCAGATAATAGCTGACCTGAGCCTCCGCCGCCGGTTTCAGGCTGTCGATGAACATGTCCGTCGTGCTGGAGCGGTCCGCGATCTGCGGTCCGCCGAACCAGCGGGAGGCCGCGACGATGATCTGTCCGTCGGCATGGATCAGGTCCGCCTGCGCCAGATTGGCGCGGAAGTCCGGATCGGTGGCGTTCATCGACAGGCCCTGGCCGTTGGCGTCGAACACCAGCGACGGCTGCTGTTCCAGGCTACGGCGCAGGGGCGCTTCCACCAGCATCTTCGCGATCAGCGCATCCAGCGACAGGGTGGATACGGGCAGGCCGCCGACATGCGCGACGGGGGCTTCATTCCCTATGCCCGGACCGATTCCGGGAGAAGGAAGGGGCTGGGGACGCGCCAGCGCTTGTTCGGCGCTCATGCAATCACCGTCCCGGCGATCGGTACGCCATGCCGGTCCAGATCGTCGATGACCCGGCGCATGTCGGCAATGGCGGTATCGCCGCGCCGCGCGACGATCACGACGGCGTCGAAGCCCGCCAATATGCTGCCATAGGGCGTCTGGTCGCCCTTCCGCTCCGCAAGGTAGAACAGCATCGACGTGTCGCGCAGGCCCCAGCCATTGGCCGTTTCCGCCAGCGGGCCGCGCGTCACGAGGCTCGCCGCGCTGCCGGATGCGCGACCGGCGGTCATCAGCCACAGGCCCTCCACCGCCGTCCTGGCCGCGGGCAGCAGCGCGGCGCTGCCCATTAATTGTTCGGCCAGTCCTGCCTTGTTCGCGATGCGGAACAGCCGGTCGAGCGAAGGCCGGCCCATGTCGACGTCGATCAACATCGTCTGCCCGTCCATCTGGGCCAGCACGACGGCAAGGTTCGCCGCCATGATCGCAGCCTCGTCGCCTGCCTCTATGGCCAGCACCGCCAGCCGCAGGGCAGCGGGATCGCCCTCCTTGGCCGCGGCGCGCATCTTGGCGCGGATCGTCCGCACCTTGGCGGCATAGGCATTGGCGGGGTCGAAGGCCGCGACCACCAGCGGATCGACCCGCTGGTCGCCCTCCGGCAACAGGGCGAAGCCGCCCTGCAAGGCCGCGAGCATGCCCGCATCCTCCGGGTTCAGCAGCCCCAGGTCAACCGCCGCGTCATGCAGCGCCAGCCCTTGGGATCGGGCATGCGCCTCGACCTTGTGCACATCGGCTTCGGCCAGGAAACCGTGCTCCACCGCCAGTCGGGCGAAATTATGGCTGTCGCGGGCGCGGGGACGCAGCGCGGCGCCGCCGCCCGCCATGCCGCCCGAGGCCAGTTGATGCGGCGCGCCCGCCGTGGAACGCAGTCTCATGCGGCCTCCTGTTGCTTGAAGAACTTGGCCTGGCGCGCAGGGACCGGCACCAGTTCGGTGATGACATCGACCTCGGTGGCGCGGGCGACGCCGGCCGCGGAACGAACGCGGGGATGGACGATCTCCATCAGGATGACGGCAGCTACGCCGCCGACCAGGCCAAGCGCGATCCCGCCGATCAGCCACAGCATGATATTGGGCTTGGCAGGCAGCAGGGGCACGGTGGCCTCATCCAGCGGACTGGCATTGGGTTGGGAGATCTGGCTCTTCAGCACCGCCTCGTTGAAGCGCTGCCGCACCGTGTCATAGGTCTGCCGCGCGGCATCCACGTCGCGCTGGAGGACCATGAGCTGGTCCTGAACGTCCGACATGCGGATCATGCGATCCTCCTGCCCCGCCATGTTGGACTTGAGGTCGCCCTCCCGCCGGCTGGCCGCCACGCTGTTGGCGCTGACCGCGCCGGCCTGGCTGGCGCGCGCCGCCGCCAGCTTGGACTGGAGTTCGGACAGTTGGGCGGCGGCCGCCGCCATGGTCGGGTGATTGGGCCCCAGGGTCTTTTGCAGTTCCGATACCCTGGCGGACTGCGCCGCCACCTGTTCCTGCAAATTCTGGACGATCAGCGATCCTTCGATGTCGGAAACGCTGCCCGCACCGGCCTTGGACCGTGCGGCTGCCGCTTCCGCCTGCGCCTGGGTAAGCTGATAGGACAGGTTCTTCAGCTTCTCCGCCTCAAGGTCCATGCGGTTGATGCCGATGATGTCGTGCGCCCGCTGGAAGTCCGACAGCTTCTTTTGCGCGATCTCATAGCGACGGCGCACTTCCTCCGTCTGCTCGTCGAACCATTTGGCCGATCCGCGCGCCGGGGAGGCGCGCAGTTCCACCTGTTCGCGCATGTAGATCCGGGCGATCAGGTTGGCGACCTTTGCGGCCACCTGCGGATCGGCGTCCAGATACTGGATCTGGAGCACGTTGCTCTGCCGGCCGGTGGTGATGGTCATGTTCTTCGCGACCGTGGCGGCTGCCGCCTGCACCCGTGCATCGGCGGGCATGTCCGTCGGCATCGCATCGACGAAGCCCGCTTCCCTTGCCACGGCGTTCATCACCTTGCCGCTGCGGATGATGTCCGTCTGCGTGCCCAGGATGGAATCCGTGTCGGGCTTGGGCCCCTGCGCCGTGTTGGTGTCGGTCGGATCGGTCTGCGAAAGGTCGAGCAGCAGCGACGCCGTGCCCATATATTGCCGCGGTTGCAGAAAAGCGGTGATCGCGACGAGCAGGAACAATATGCCCCCGATCATCGCCGCCGTGCGCCAGCGCGCCTGAAGCGCGGCCAGCAAATCCATCGGGTTCATGGTCATAGCCCGTCCACTCCCTTGAGCAGCGCGCGCATCTCCTCCGCGGGCGATTGCACAGGCGGTGCGCTCTGCACCGGCTGCTTCGCCATCAGCAGCAGAAATTGCGGCGCCAGCGTATCCTCGAACATCCAGAGCTCGCCATTGGGCGTCGCCACCAGCGCGGGTTGCAGCCGCATCATCGCGTCGCGCGCCTGGCCTTCGTTCACCGACCCGCCACCCAGCACCTCATGGCCGAGCTTCACGAGCCGCTCATAGCTGATGGCGGACATTTGGGAGGCGACGACGGCTGCAAGAGCGATCATCCGCCGCGTGGACCCGGCTTCCCACAGGATGCGGCGGAACAGCGCATGGGTCTGGCCGCTCATTTCCTCCCAATCCTCCAGCGCGGAGAGCAGCCCCTGCTCGACATCGGACAGCAGCATCCGGTCGCGCGCGGCCGATTCCGTCACCAGCGCGGCCGACATGCCGAACAGCCGCGCATGATAGGGCGATCCCATGGCCGCGCTCGACAATGCGTCGAGCGCATCCTCGTCGATGGAAAGCCGGGCGTTGGAGGCGCAGGACAGCAGCAGCCGCTCCAGCTCCGGCTTGGGGATCGGCGCGACCCGCTGCGGCACCAGATGGCGGCGCAGCGAGGGGTGGGCGGCAATCAGCCCGTCAATGTCGCTGGCGATGCCGACCAGCACGACCTGTACCGGCGAGTGGATGTCGGTCAGCAGCTTCAGCAGCGTCGCGACGTCCTGCTTGGCCGTTTCCGACTGCACCCGGTCATATTCGTCGATGATGAGGATGGAACGCTCCCGCACTTCCTCCACCAACAGGGCGGAGAGGCGGGACACGTCCAGCGGCTCGCTCATCATCTTGCGCGCCCGTTCCTGTCCCGCGCTGCTCATCGGCAATTCGGTCAGGAAGGGACGGAAGAGGGAGTCGAAATCCGCTTCGCCATTGGCGGATGCATAAAGCGCGACGCATCCCGCCTCGTCCGCCAGATCCCCGAACACGCGGGCGAGCGAGGTCTTGCCCGATCCGCGCGTGCCGAAGATCACGGCATGCTTGCGTTGCACGACGATCGCCTCGACCAGCTTTTCCAGTTCGCTGTTGCGCCCTGCCAGTCCATGGCGGTCGGTCACCGGCATGGCGGTGTTGAACGCCGCATAGATGCTGTCGCGGCGCAGGCTGATGGGTTTGATCGGCGCGGCCATGGCGCTCATGGAGAGCGGCCGGTGCGCCGCTTCCTCCGGCTGCGCTTCCGGCGCGTCATGCCGGAAGCCGGGCAGGGCGGGCACGTCCAGATGCAACGGCACGTCGTCGGGTATGACGCGCTCGTTGCGCTTTTCGCCGCTGCGCGTAAGGGACAGAAACCTGTCGAAAATACCGGATTTCTGGCTGGAGCGTGAGTGCGCGAAGCCTTGATCGAGTGTCGTCAAAACAGCTTCTCCCGGATGATGAGGACGTCTTCAGGCTTGACCGGATCGTCCAGCTTGGCCTGTATTTCCTTCCCCTCCCGCCGGACTTTTATCCTTTTGGTCGAACCCGCCAGCGTCGGTCCGCCCGCCAACGCCAATGCCTGCCGGAAGCTTTGCCCCGGCACATAGGAGAAGGCGCCGGGCTGCTGGACCTGGCCGTAGACATAGACTTTTTCTGCCGGCGGCACGAACAGCGTGTCGCCCGCCTTCAGCGGCCGCATCGCGCCCGCGCCCATATCGGCCAGCGAAATGCGTACTGGCCCGCTGCCGTCCGCAGGCGTCAGGATGACGGCATTGGCGCCGTCCTTGGTCGAACCGCCGGCCTTGGCGAGCATCGACGCCACCGTATAATCCCGGTCGAGCGGATAATTGCCCGCTTCCGGCACATTGCCGAGCACGGTGACGAACCGGCTGACATAATTGCTGACCTCCACGCTGACGGACGGCTTGGTCAGATAGCCGCCGCTGGCATAGCCGGCCGCAATGTCCTGCGCCAGTTGCGAGGTCGTCTTCCCCTTGGCGGAAACCGGCCCGACCAGCGCGAGCAGGACGGTGCCGTCCTCCTTGATGCGCGTGGTCGTCGACAGGTCGGGCTGTCCGAAGACGGAGATTTTCAGCTCGTCATTCGGACCGAGCTGATAGCCTGCGCCTGCCGCCTGCGCGGCAGTTGCAGTCGCCGCCGCGTTTCCGGCGGCGGTCTGGGCAGTCGCGGCCATCGGACCTGCAATGATGAGCAGGGTCGAGATGGATTTCAGGAGAGTATCGGCTTTCACAGCTCATGCTCCCAATATATTGAGGGTCTAGAAATGCAGGGCAGCGCCCAACGTTACTTGCGTGCCGTTATAGTTGGAGACGCTGGTGTCCGTTCTGCGGGTGTAATGCTGGGCATCCAGCGTAAGATCGAAACGATCCGAAAGTTTCCTGGTCAACAGCCCGCCAAAGCGACGATTGCGGTCGGCCGTTATCGAATAGGGACGAAGCGCCGCATCCTGACGGAACTTTCTGCGGTCCCATTCCGCATAAAGGCCGGCGGACGTCAGTTCGGAAATCGAAAATTCGCCCTGGATGCGGTAGCTGGTATCGATGGCGAAACCGCTGGCGATCAGGCTGTCGTTGACGATTGCGCGCTCTGTCATGGCCGTCAGCTTCAGGCGCGGAATGGCTTGCGTCGACAGGCTGACTTTCCAGCCCATCCCGTCATAGCCGCCCACCGCCGCGCTGTCGCTGCTGACGTCGAGCCAACGGACATCCGCGTCGATCTGCGTGATCGGCGTCACCGCGCGCTGGAACCGCAGGCCATAGCTGTTGATGCGGTTCTCTATGCCCAGCGTGTCGCGCTTGCTGTTCACCCGCTCATAATAAGCGGTCAGCGTGCCCAGGCTGGGCATGGCATAGCCGATCCCGCCCATGAACATATCGCTGGTCTGGTCGGCATAGTCGAACTGGTCGGCATTGCGCGTCCTGTCATGCTCATAGCTCGCCACAGGGAACAGCCCCGGGCGCTCGCAGGTGAAATCCGCGCCGACCGTGGCGAACTTCTGGAGGTTTTCAGTCGCGGAATTGATGTCGCCATAATCGGCACGCTGTTGGCGATAGGAGGCGCGAGGGGTGATCAGGCAGGTCGCGCCGAAGCGGATGTTGGCCTTCGCCTCCGTATCCAGACGCAACTTGCTCCGCTGTCCTTCGGAAATGAAACGGTCATAGCCGATCTTCCCGCGCAGCTGGATGTCGTGACGGCCCACCGGCATGCCGTAGGTCGCCTCCAGAGAGGGCGTGACGATCAGGTCGTCGGTGGGGTTTTCGACGCGGTCGTCCACGCGATAGACGTTGTCGTCATAGAGTAGATCGAGGCCGGCCGTCAGATGAAGACCGTAATCCCTGATCCGCTTCTGCTCCATGGCATTGTTGATGCGCTTTGGCTCAGTCGTACCGCCATTATCCTGCGCCTGCGAAACTGTCGGCATGGCCGCGACCATTGCGGCACCACTTAGCGCTGCCGCAAAACAGGTGCGCGACCATGAAGTCTGTCGATCGCAGGGCGCAGAAATGCGGCCCCGCAATCGCGGATTATTATATTTGTTCAAAACCAATCGACCCTTATTGCATTGCAGCAATCAGGGCATGCTAGAAGTATTTCTACGTAAAACCACTGCCCGAAAAGCAGCTTGTCGCGTCAAAACAACGGCTCGGTTCATCGCAAACAGGGCGCGGCGGGACCAGTCCCGGCGCACCCTGCAGCTGTTAATCTGGGAGAAAGCTTGAGCCTTGCGAGTCCGGTCAGAAGATCAGCCAGGCGATGGCTGCGACCGCGCCGACGAAGGCCACGATGCCGGCCCAACGTGACAGGAGCTGTACGCCGCTTTCGGCGTGATCGGCAAACGTCATGCCGTCGATGCGAGCGGGAAGCTCACGGCGCGCCTCCGCCGTTTCGATCAAAGAGGGTGCCGTCGCAACTGCTGCAAATTCTTCCGCCACGTCGATATTCCCGCCGCCCGATTGGTGATGGCGTTAATATCCGATTTTGCGGTTAACAAATAGTTGGGAAGGAAGGCGCACTGACATCGATTCGTCGCATATGACCATGCGACAGCGCTCAATTCTTAATCTGGGATAAGGTTTTTTGCGACGAAGCGTTCTTAGCAACATTTCGTCGCAAATATCATTTTTTCGGCGGAACCTTTTTTGCTCTCCCGCGTCTTGGCCGCTCCGCCGATTCGCGCTCCAGATTTGGCATTGGGCGGGCGCTAATAAGCGTTCTTGTGGACCAGCACGTTCAGCGTTCCGAACAGGATCGCAATGTCGCGGGTCAGGCTCCAGCCATGCAGATATTCCAGATCCGCCTCGACCCGGTTCAATATGTCGCGGCGCGTTTCCGTCGCGCCCCGGAAGCCGCGGATCTGCGCCAGGCCGGTAATCCCCGGCTTCAATGCATGGCGGTGCCAATATTGCCGGTCCACCTGCCAGAATAGCTGTTCCTCCGCCGTCGATCCCAAGGCGTGGGGGCGGGGGCCGACCAGGCTCATCTCTCCCAGCAATACGTTGATGAGCTGCGGCAGTTCATCGATGCTGGTCTTGCGGATGAATGCGCCGACGCGCGTGATGCGATTGTCGTCCCGCTGCGTCGAAGTCGCGCCCGCGCTGTCGCACTGCTCCACCTTCATGCTGCGGAATTTCAGGATGTGGAACAGCATGTTGCCGCGCCCGATCCGTTCCTGCTTGAAGAAGACGGGGCCCGGGGAGTCCAGCTTGATGAGGATCGCCACCACCGCCATCAGCGGCGCGAGAAGGATCAGCACCGGTACGGTCAGGGCGATGTCCAGCAGGCGCTTCTTGGCTCGGTTGGCGAGGTTCAACGGCCCGCGCGACACCACCAGCGTGGGCGTGCCGCGGTAAGACTGGACCGCCAGCGGCGCCATCAGGTCCAGTTCGGGCACGATGATCTCGCCCAATATGTTGCCGCCTTTCAGCATCTGGGCCCAATCCGCCTTGCGTTCGGCAGGGCAGGAGATCACCGCGCGATCATAGTCGCGGAGCAGGGTGCCCAGGCGATGCAGCATATAGGGATCGTCCAGATCGGCCTTCAGCCCGATGGCCGCCGCATCGACGATCACCATGCCGCTGACGTCGTCGGGAATGGCGCCGTCATCGATGATCAGGAGCTGGGCGAACAGGCCGTCGGCAAAGTTGCGGCGCACCATATGCACGATCATCAGCCGCTGTAGGACGAGCAAGGTGCCGCTGCACAAGATACCGGCCGAAATGCCAAGCCGCGACAATTGTCCCATCGCCTTCAGCGAAAAGACAACCAGCAGGAAGATCAGCAATGTTCCTGCGAAAGCCATGGTGGCGCTGCGGCAGGACTGCGTCATGCGCATCAGGCAATGAGGATTATAGGCCTGGTTATGGAAAGCCAGGACCGCGTACACGATCATGCCGCCCGCCAGCGGCTGCCACTGCCCGTCCGCCAGCCATTGCAGGCCGGCGGCGCGCAGCCCGAAGGCGAAGCCCGTGGCAAGCGCGGCCATATCGGCAACCAGCAGGAGCAGGCACAGCCAAAGCCGCGCATTCCGCTGCCCTGAGGCCGTAGCGGGCTGGCGACTGGGAACACCTTCGATCGCCAGATCAATTTTCGACATCTGCAACCCTTTTTATGTCTTGACGTCAAGCCGGGCACCGCCGCGCGGCAGTGTGTTAACCATCAGACATCCGCAGCGTTTTGATTTATGTTGCGCAGCAGCAGGGCATAAATGCCGTGGACTGACAATCGGGCTTGGGGTGCGCGGACCCGCTTTTCCGATGATCCGTTTGTCCTGGAAGATGCTCTGCCCCAGATTTGCGACGACCTGAAATGGCGAGCGTTGCCATGCGGCGCTTCCGGGGCGCGAAGAACGCCGCCCGATCCGAATCACCAGCAGGATCAGCCTATTATCCACCACCCCAATAAAAACAGCGTGGCAAGCAGCGCGAAGGGGCCTGCCCAGCGCGACAGGCGCTGGATCGCGCCCTCCATCTGCTCTTGCTGAATATGCCACCAGGAGGCAGGATTTCCATCCTCCCGGCTGTTCGTCTGCACAGGATCATGCTGGGGCGCGGCAGGAGCGGCTTTTGCGCCGCTGCCCTTGTCCTGTGGTTGGGGAGAAAGGTCGATCATGTCCGCAGTCCCAACCATCCCTGATGCGACCTGTCGACAGAATAGCCCGGCTGGCCGAAAAGGAAAGCGGATTCAGGCTTTTCGTTTCGGCAAAATCATCCGCGTCGGACCGTTCAACTGGACCCTTGGATGAAAGGGATGCGGCGATTATCGTACCCCTCATGAAACAGGACCGACAGATCGATGCCGTCGACCGAAAGATCATCGCAGCCCTGCAGGAAGATGCGACGCTCAGCCATGCCGAGCTGGCGGAGCGGGTTGGGGCTTCCAGCGCTTCCTGCTGGCGTCGGATCAAGGCGCTGGAGGCTGCGGGCGTCCTCGCCGGGACGGTCAGGCTGGTCGATCCGGAAAAGGTCGGGCGGGGCGTCAACGTCCTTTGCAACATCCGCATGCGAAGCCACGCGCAGGAGGCCCGCCGCGCCTTCGAGCAGTTTGTCGAGGGTCGCCCGGAAATCGTCGAATGCTTTTCGATGTCGGGGGAATGGGACTATCTGATGCGCATCGTGGTCGCGGATGTCGCGGACTATAATCGCTTCCTGATGATGACCCTTTTGGGGCATCCCTCGGTCGCCGGTGCTGCGTCGCACTTCGCCCTGTCCATGACGAAGTTCACCACCGCCCTGCCGGTCTGACCTTGAGGGCGACGGGAGAAGCCGTGCGGCGATGCATCAAGGGTGGGGAGGATCTGGTGGACGCAGTTTTTTGGTGGACGCACTAGGGCTCGAACCTAGGACCCGCTGATTAAGAGTCAGCTGCTCTACCAACTGAGCTATGCGTCCACGCCCGCTTTCGGCTTGCGCCTCGATCGCCGGGAATTTGGTGGACGCACTAGGGCTCGAACCTAGGACCCGCTGATTAAGAGTCAGCTGCTCTACCAACTGAGCTATGCGTCCACATCCGCTTTCGGCTAGTCCCGGATGGGCCGTCGCTTTGGCGTGGGCGGGCTGTTAGCAGCCGCATCGGACTTTGCAAACAGGAAATCGCGTCTGCCGGCAAATTTTTGCGCTCAGGCCTGTTTCATCCCCAGTTTCCCGGCCTGCTGCGCCGCCGGCCCGAACGCTCAATGGCCATGATGATTCCGACGCACAGCATGACCGTCAGCATGGACGACCCGCCATAGGACATGAAGGGCAGGGGAATGCCGACCACCGGCGCCAGTCCCATGACCATCATCAGGTTGATCGCGACATAGAAGAAGATCGTCGTCGTCAGCCCCGCCGCCACCAGCCGCGCATATTTGTCCTGCGCGCGGAGAGACACGCCGATGCCCCAGCGGAACAGCAGCATGAAGGCCCCGATCAGCAGCACGCCGCCCATCAGCCCCCATTCCTCCGCCATGGTGGCGAAGACGAAATCGGTATGCCCCTCCGGCAGATAGTCCAGATGGCTCTGCGTCCCCTTGAGGAATCCCTTGCCGAAAATGCCTCCGGACCCGATGGCGATCTTCGATTGGCTGATATGATAGCCGGCGCCCAGCGGATCGCTTTCCGGGTCCAGGAAGATGAGGACGCGGTTCTTCTGATAATCGTGCAGGAAGCTGAAGGCGATGGGCACGATGGCGGCCAGCGTCAGTCCCGATCCCACGAACAGCCGCAGCGGCAGACCGGCGAGGAACATCACCGTCACCCCGCCCGCGGCGATCATGGTCGCGGTGCCGAGGTCAGGCTGCACCAGCACCAGCGCCCAGGGAATGCCGATCAGCACCAGTGCCGGCCAGATCGCGTTCCAGCGCCTGATCTCCCCCACCGGAAGCAGCGCGTAGAAGCGCGCGACCGCCAGCACGATCACCGGCTTCATGAACTCGGAAGGCTGCAACTGCATGAAGCCCAGGTTGATCCATCGCTGGCTGCCACCCGCCACCCCGCCGATCAGTTCGACCAGGAACAGAGCGGTCAGCACGACGCCATAGGCCGGGAAGGCGAGGCGTGCGAAGGTCTCCAACGGTATCCGGCTCAGCACCAGCGCCATGCCCGAAAAGATGACGAAGCGAACGCCCTGGTTGATCGCCCAGGGGGTGATGCTGCCGCCGGCGGCGCTGTAGAGCACCAACGTCCCGAACCCGGCGATGGCGAGCAATATGCCCAGCACGCGCCAGGGGAATTCGGTCAGGGGTTCGGGAACGATGCTCATGGCGCGCTGTCCGCCGGGGGCGGGGCGTCGTCCGCTTCGGCAGCCGGTGCCGGAGGCGGGGCGGCGGTCGCGGTCGCGCCATTGCCGGTGGATGCGTTCATCGCATTGGCGGCTTCGGGAAGAGGCGCCTCGCCCTTCTCGATCGCCTTCGCCAGCCTGTAGGCCGCCATCTGCCGCGCCAGCCGTTCGGCCGGCGGACCGCCCCAGTCCTTTTCGATGGTCTCCAGCTTCTCGACAGCCTTCGCTTGGTCGAACAGGAAAGTCATGGTGTCCGCCGCGATCATGGGCGCGTCCTCGATGCGGTTGACGTGGCCGCCATGCTCGATGATGCAGGCAATGGCATAGCGGGGATTGTCGAACGGCGCGAAGCCCTGGAACAGCGCATGGTCGCGCAGCTTGAACGGCAGCGATGCGTTGCTGCGCACGCCGCCCCCACGTTCAGCCATGGTGATACGGCGGACCTGCGCCGTGCCGGTCTTGCCGGCCATCATCACGCCGGGCAGCGGAATGCGCGCCGCGCCGCCCGTGCCGCCGCCGTTCACCACCGCGCTCATCGCGTCGCGGATGGTCACCAGATGCTCTTCATTCACCCCCACGGACGCAGGCGTGGGCCGCTGCGCGCCGAAGATGAAGTTGGGCATCAACTGCCGGCCCGTCGCCAGCCGCGCCGCCATTACAGCCATCTGCAACGGGTTGATGAGCATATAGCCCTGGCCGATGGTCGCGTTGACCGTGTCGTAGACCTGCCATTTCTGGTTGTATTTCTTGAGCTTCCACGCCGGATCGGGAACGGTGCCGAAACTCTGGCTGGGGAAGGGAAGGGCGAATTTCTGCCCCATGCCCACGCGCCGCGCCATGCTGGCGATCCGGTCCATGCCGATCCGCTGCGCCATCTGGTAGAAGTAGATGTCGCAGCTTTGGGCGATGGCGCCCCGCATGTTGAGCCCGCCATGGCCCCGCCGTTTATGGCAGTGGAACAGCGTGTTGCCGACCCGGATCGCACCCGCGCAGTTCACCGTCTCCATGGGTGAAACTCCCGCCTCCAGCAGCGCGAGCGCCACCATCGGCTTCACCGTCGATCCCGGCGGGTACAGCCCCTGCAACGTCTTGTTGCGCAACGGGACATGGTCGTCCTTCGACAGCATGTCCCATTCCAGATGGCTGATGCCATCGGAAAAGCTGTTCGGATCGAAACTAGGCATGGACGCCATGGCCAGCACGTCGCCATTATGGCAGTCGATCACCACCACCGACCCGCTCTGCGTCGCCAGCCGCCGCCCGGCATATTCCTGGAGGCCCGCGTCGATGGTCAGCTTGATCGCGTTGCCCGGCGTGTCGGGCCGGGTGGTGAGTTCCCGCACGATCTTGCCCCGCGCCGTCACCTCCACCCGTTTCGCGCCGGGCTTGCCCGTCAGTTCCTTGTCGAAAGACCGCTCCAGCCCATCCTTGCCGACCTTGAAGCCGGGCGTGATCAGCAGCGGGTCCTTGCGCTCCTCATAGTCCTTGGCCGAAGCTGCGCCGACATAGCCGAGCAGGTGCCCGACGGTCGCACCTGCCGGATAATTGCGGGAAAAGCCCTGGCTCGGGGCCACGCCCGGCAGGTCGGGCAGCCGGACGCTGACCGCCGCGAACTGATCGTAGGTCAACTTTTCCGCCACCTGCACCGGGCGGAAACCTGCCGACTTGTCCAGTTCCTCCTTGATCCGATCCACTTCGTCATCGCTGAGCGCCAGCAGATGGGCGAGGCTGCGGATGGTGTTCTCCGCGTCCGTCGCCCGCTCCGGGATCAGGTCGACGCGGAAGTCCGTGCGATTGTTCGCCAGCGGCCGTCCGTTGCGGTCGATGATCCACCCGCGTCGCGGCGGGATCAGCGTCAGGTTGACGCGATTGCTTTCCGACAGCAGATTATATTTCTCATTCTCGGCGACGCTGATCCAGCCCATGCGCCCGACCAGCAGCGCCCCGATCGCCCCTTGCAGGCCCCCCACCACCATCGCCCGGCGCGTGAAGGTGAAGGACAGGGAGGCTTCGGTGACGGTCTTCTTCTTGAGCAGGGGCAGCTTCATGCCATCACGCGCCAACGGTCGATCCGGGCGCATTGCCGGACGACAAAGGGAAAGAGCAGGACCGTCCAGAGAATTTGCGGCGCGACCAACAGCAGCTTGATGTCTCCTCCGCCGGTGATCCGCGCGAAGAAAACGCCGCCGGCGATGCAGAAGATAATCGCGAAGGAGGCGATTAACCAGTCCTGCCGATAGCTGCGCCAGACCATGCGATGTTCGATGGCGTCTATGCCGATCAGCGTGACGGTCCACAGGCACATGGCCGATCCGATGGGCTGGCCGCTGGCGATGTCGTCGAACAGGCCGAGCGGCACGCCGATCCAGGTGCGCCATAATTCGGGGCGCAGCAGCCGCCAGGACAGAAGCAGCAACAGGCCGAAGGGCGGCATGACCGGCGATTGCGCGATCACCGGCAGCGTCGTCACCAGAGATCCCAGCATCACCGTGATGACCGGGGTTCCCGCCAGCCGAAATCGCGAAGGATGACGGCCAAGGCGCGGCACATGCTGCAAATGGGGATCGATCATGGCGTGACCGAATTCTGCGCGGCGCCCGGTTCGACAGGAGCCGGCGGGCCATTGCCCTCCGGCCGGGTCACAGCCTCCTCGAAGGAGCGCTCCACCACAACCGCATCCACTCTGGAGGGGTTGGCGAGCGGCACGCCATAGGCGATCTCGCCCGCGATGCGCACGATCACCGCCACGGGAATATTGGGTTGATAGACCCCGCCGACGCCGGAGGTGACGAGCAGGTCGCCCGGCTTGAACGGATTACGCCCGGCCGCCAGCGCGCGGACCTCCAGCGTGCCGTCGCCAAGTCCCGTCGAAATCGCGGGTACGCTGTCATTGGCCCGCCGCACCGGCACGATATTGCTGGTGTCGGTCAGCAGCAGCACTTCGGCCGTGTTGGGCGTGGTGGTATGGATGCGCCCGATCAGCCCTTCCGGCGCGCGCACCGGCATGCCCGGGCGCACGCCCTGCCAGCGTCCCGCGTTCAGTCGCGCCAGCCGACGGGTGCTGGTGGAGGAGGACGCGATCAGCCGCGCGGTCAGCAATTCGCTGCCGTCATCCTCGACCAGCTTCAACAGCTTCTTGAGGCGAAGATTTTCCTGCGCCACCGCCTTCGCCTCTATGATGCGGTTGCGGTCGGCCTCCACCTGCCGCCGCAGCGCGACGTTCTGGGAACCTGCACGCCAGTAGCTGGCCAGCACCTCGTCGATGGAGGCGACGCCGCTCACCATATTCTTGAGCGTCACCGACGCGGGGCGCGTAATCTCCGCCGTCGCGATGCGGATCGCGGCGAAGCCGGTGGGATCGAAAATGGCGACGACCACCAGAAGCAGGCCCACGGCGGCGCCCGTCATCGCCACGACATAGCTGGCGAAGAGGCTATATTGCGCCTTCCGGTTATGCCCGGGGCGTCGGCTGGGTGGCCGCGCCATCTTGTCCCCTTAAGCGGTTTGCAGCACGCCCCGGAAGATCGGATCCTCCATTGCGCGGCCGGTGCCGATCGCAACGCAGGTCAACGGATCTTCAGCGATGGTGACGGGCAGGCCGGTCTCGTCGCGCAGCTCGTCGTCCAGCCCCTTGAGCAGCGCGCCGCCGCCGGTCAGAACGATGCCCTGGTCGACAATGTCCGCCGCCAGTTCCGGCGCGGTATTCTCCAGCGCGATGCGCACGCCCTCGACAATGGTGCTGATCGGCTCCGCCAGCGCGTCGGCAATCTGGCCTTGGTTGATCGAGATTTCCTTGGGAACCCCGTTCACCAGGTCACGGCCCTTGATATGGATCGTCTCGCCCACGCCGTCTTCGGGCGGTTGGGCGACGCCGAACTGCTTCTTGATCCGCTCGGCGGTCGCTTCACCGATGAGCAGATTATGATGACGGCGCACGAAGGAGACGATCGCCTCGTCCATCTTGTCGCCGCCGACGCGAACCGAAGTGGTGTAGGCCAGACCGCGCAGCGACAGCACCGCGACCTCGGTCGTACCGCCGCCGATGTCGACCACCATCGAACCGATGGGCTCCGTCACCGGCATGTCGGCGCCGATGGCGGCCGCCATGGGTTCCTCGATCAGGAAGACCTGGGATGCGCCCGCATTGCTCGCCGCATCGCGAATCGCACGGCGCTCGACGCTGGTCGAACCCGAAGGCACGCAGATCACGATCTCCGGGAAGCGCCACGGCCGCGACTTGCCGCCGTGCACCTTGGTGATGAAATGCTTGATCATCTGCTCCGCCACGTCGATGTCCGCGATCACGCCGTCCCGCAGCGGACGGATCGCCTCGATCGAATCGGGGGTCTTGCCCATCATCAGCTTGGCGTCGTCGCCGACCGCCTTCACCCGCTTCACGCCGTTCAGCGTCTCGACCGCCACCACGGACGGTTCGTTGAGCACGATGCCGCGCCCCCGCACATAGACCACGGTGTTGGCCGTGCCGAGGTCGATGGCCATGTCCTGGGAGGAGAGTTTGAAGAGACGCGAGAAGATCGACATGCCTGTTCCTGTTCAGCCCGCATGCCCCGGCGAAGCGAACCGGGACAGTCGGAAAGTTCGCCCCACGTTCCACCCGCCCCCTGGATGTCAATTTTTATAAGGCTTGTGTCTCGCGGAAAGCGCTCGCTTGGGCTAGTCACTAATCAATGTCAATACGCCGTCTGCCCGAACATCTGGTCAATCGCATCGCCGCGGGCGAAGTGGTCGAAAGGCCCGCCAGCGCGCTCAAGGAAATCGTGGAAAATGCGCTGGATGCCGGATCTCTCCGGATCGCCATCCGCATCTCCAACGGCGGGCTCGACCGGATGGAGGTGAGCGACGACGGCTGCGGCATGACCCGGGATGATATGGCGCTGGCGCTGGAACGCCACGCCACGTCCAAACTGCCCGACGACGCCATCGAAAATGTCGCTACGCTGGGTTTCCGGGGCGAAGCGCTGCCCTCCATCGCCAGCGTCGCGCGTCTTTCCATCGACAGCCGGCCGCAGGGGCAGGACGGTTGGAACCGAACCGTCGACAATGGCGTGGTGGTGAGCGAAGGTCCCGCCGCGCTGCCCCCCGGCACGCGCGTCACGGTCGAACAGCTTTTCGCCCGCGTCCCCGCCCGCCGCAAGTTCCTGCGCTCCGCCAAGGCGGAATATGCCGCCTGCCTCGATGTCATCCGTCGCCTTGCCATGGCGCATCCGTCCGTGGCCTTCAGCATGGAGCATGACGGACGGCGCGTGCTGGGCGTGCAGGCGGGGGAGGCGCGGGAGGATCGCGTCGCCGCGCTCACCGACCGGGCGCTGGCCGACAATCATGTCATCGTGGCGCTGGAAAGAGAGGGGGTGCGCCTGTCGGGCGTGGCCTCGCTGCCGACCTATAATCGGGGGGTGGGCGATCATCAGTTCCTGTTCGTGAACGGCCGTCCGGTGCGCGACCGGCTGCTGGTCGGGGCGGTGAGGGGCGCCTATGCCGACATGCTGGCGCGGGATCGGCATCCTGTGGTGGCGCTGTTCCTTGACGTTCCGCCGCTGGAGGTGGACGTCAACGTCCATCCCGCCAAGACGGAGGTCCGCTTTCGCGATCCGGCGCTGATCCGGGGCATGATCGTCTCCGGCCTGCGCCGCGCGCTGGATGCGGAGGGTTTCCGCGCTGTCCAGCATGCCGACCCCGCCGGCCTTTCGGCGTGGAAGCCCGAACCGGTTTCCCCCACGCCGATCGGCGCCATGCCGATATTCGAAGCCGCCGGCGCGTCCGTTCCGACCTATTCTGTGGCCGAGCGCCGTCCCGGCTTCCTGACGCCCCCGCCTCAGGCCCGCGCCGAACCTGCCGCCGCACCCGCGCCTGAAGGAACCAGCTTCCCGCTGGGCGTCGCCCGTGGGCAGGTCGCCCGCACCTATATCGTCGCGGAAGCAGAGGATGGGCTGGTCATCGTCGATCAGCATGCCGCGCACGAACGGCTGACCCTCGAACGCATGCGCCGCGCCATGGAAGGGCAGGGCGTCGCCGCCCAGACGCTGTTGCTGCCCGAAGTGGTCGAACTGGACGAGCCCGCCTGCGACCGGCTGGAGGCGCGGATCGAGGAACTGAAGGAATTCGGGCTGGAACTGGAGCGCTTCGGTCCCGCCGCCATGCTGGTGCGCGCAACGCCTGCGATGCTGGGGCAGGGGGATGTGCAGGGACTGGTGTCCGATCTGGCCGACGACCTCGCCGCCTATGACAGTGCGCTCTCCCTGAAGGAACGGTTGGATCTGGTGGCCGCCACCATGGCGTGCCATGGCTCCGTCCGCGCCGGGCGGGTGCTGAGCGTCACGGAGATGAACGCCCTGCTCCGCGAGATGGAGATCACCCCCCGCAGCGGCCAATGCAATCATGGCCGCCCGACCTGGGTGAAGCTGGGCCATGGCGACATAGAAAAGCTGTTCGGGAGGAAATAGGATGACAGGGATCGACCATTCAGCGCAATGCGTGCGCGCGATAAATCCGGTCCGGACGCCATCCCATCGCTTGTGAAGGAAGCACCGATGAAGCGGCTTCTCCTCCTTCTTGCCTTCGCCCCGCTACACGCCCAAGCCGCAGCTGATCCCTGCGCCGGTGCGCCATCCCTGCCCGAACCCTGGACAAGCTGGACCCAGAGCGGCACCGTGACCGCGGGCGCGACGGCATCCACCGCGCCGCGCATCATCCTGGGCAAGCCTGTCGTCGCAGAGTTGCGACCCGGTCCGCAGGTTCAGTTCATCGTCCCGCCCGGCAAGGTCCTTCCGAAAAGCCATGCCGGCCTCTTCACCCTGGCCGTGAAGGATGCGGCGCGCATCGGCATCGCTCTGTCGGAAGGCGCCTGGGTGGACGCCGCCACCGGCACGACCGCACTGACCTCCGTCGCCCATGAGCATGGGCCGGCCTGTTCCGGCATCCGCAAAATCCTGTGGTTCGACCTGTCGCCGGGCCTTCACACCATCCAGATCGCCAGCGCCTTAAAGCCTTCGATCCGCATCATGGCCGCCGACGCCCGCGCCAACCAGCCCCGTTGACTCAAGCCGGGCGCGTCCGGAACATGGCGATGGGCTTCATCGACAACACCGGTTCGTCGCGTTGGTTGAAGAGCGTGATGTGGGTCTTCACGATCCCCATTTCGGGGCGGCTGCGCGACGCCTTGACCTCTATCACCTCGGAAACGCCGCGCAGCGTGTCGCCCGGACGAACCGGCTGCAACCAGCGCAGTTCATCCACGCCCATCGCACCCAGGCTGGCGGCCTGAATGCCCGGATTGCGCTGCCATTCCGCCACCATCATCTTCATCGACAGGGCCGTGGTATGCCACCCGCTGGAGGCCAGGCTGCCGAAATGCGTGCCCGCCGCGGCCTCGTCGGACAGATGAAAGGGCTGAGGGTCGAATTCGCTGGCAAAGGCGACGATCTCCTCCCGGCTGATGGTGAGCGGACCGAATTCGTTCCTGTCACCTACCTGCACATCTTCGAAATAGACGATCTCGCTCATGCCCGTTCCTTCCGCAACGGGTGAAGGAGTAGTTTCCGTTTACGCGAACGTCAATGCCTGACAAGGCCTGCCAATGTGGCGGAATTGCCGTCGCCCGGGCGGGGCGCGATTCCCAGCAGCCTTGCCAGCAGCGGATAGACGTCGACATTGTCGAAACCCGAAGGCGGCGTGAACCCTCTGTCAAAAGCCGGGCCATTGGCGATGAACAGGGCCTGCATTTCCGGCGCCTGATTGTCCCAGCCATGATCGCCGCCGACGAACGGTTTGACGGGACCGCTCGGCTGTATCACCCAGCCGGTTTCGGCAAGGCAGAAATAAGGCGGGATGCGCCGATGCGCGCCATAATGGAAACGCGCTGGGATCGCGCTTTTCCGCCAGCATTGCATATGCGCATGGGGCTTCAGCAGGTCCGTTTCCAGCGCCGCCTCATGACCCGGTTGCGCAGCCAGGCTGGCATAAGGTCCGCTCTCGACGATGCGGTAGTCGGCCGGGTCCGCCACCTTGTCCAGCGCGACCACACGCTCGCTCGATTTCTGCGCCATGCCATGGTCGGACAGGATCAAGAGATTGGCCGGCTGGCCCATGGCCTTCAGCCCGTCGACCAGCATGCCGATCTTGCCATCGACCTCCGCCGCCGCCTGCGTCGTCTCGGCCGCTTCCGGTCCGGCTGCATGGCCCGCCGTGTCCACCGCATCGAAATAGAGCGTCAGGAAGCGCGGGCGGATCGCCGCCGGCCGCCGCAACAGGTCCAGCACGCCGTTCACCCGCTGCGTCCCCGAAATCTCCTGGTTGAACTGTGCCCAGTCGCCTGGCCGGATGCCGCCGCTGATCCTGTGCGGCCACTCCGCCGCTTCAGTCCCGCCCCAGGCCACGTTCGACCCGGGCCAGAACAATGTCCCCGTCCGTACGCCGGCCTTCTCCGCCGTCACCCAGATCGGCTCGGCCCCGTTCCACCAGAAGGGATCGTCGGTCGCCATGGTGAAGGTCTCACCGGGGCGCGCCGCATCCTCCATCCTGTTGGCGACGATGCCGCTGCGGTCGGGACGCTGGCCGGTCACTATGGCCCAATGATTGGGGAAGGTCTTGGTGGGGAAGGAGGGGCGCATCGCCGCCTCCACCCCGCTCGCGGCCAGCGCGGATAAATGCGGCGTTACGCCTCGTTTCAGATAATCCGGGCGGAAGCCGTCGATGGATACCAATATCGTGACCGGTTCCCGCCGCTCGGCCGGTGCGGAACTGGACACCGGCCGCTCGTCCGGTCGCGCGCAGCCGCCGAGCACCTGAAGAAGGAGAAGGCCGGCGAAGGAAAAGCGGCGGAAAAACATGCCCCTGCCTTAGCAGAAGGACCATGACGGTAAAGTGACGAGCGCCCTATGCCCCGCTCACATAGGGCATCATCGCCATCCAGGCGTTCCGCTTCGCCTCCCGCGACATGCTGGCGAAAGCGCCGCTGGAGGAGGGGAGGTCGATCAGAGCCAGTCCCGGTCGCGCACCGATCTGGCGCCGCCCATGCAGCGCGGCGGTCTTGCCGTTGAAGGCCACAGCCTCCAGCGCGGGAAGCCGATCCACGAAGGCCGACAGGTCGCGCAACTCCGCGCCCCGGATCGCGCTGTCCAGGCTGCCCTCCCGGTCAGCGCTTTCGATCACGTCCCAAAGGCCCACTGCCCTTGCCTTCAGCCGCTTCAACCGCATCGCATAGGGCTGGCCGCGCAGATCCTCGCCCAGCACATCGCCCATCAGCGCCCAAAAGGCGTTGCCCCGATGCGCATAATATTCGCCCTGCCTGATCGATACGTCACCCGGCAGGCTGCCCAGGATCAGCAGCCGCGTCGTTTCGTCGACGCTGGGGGGAAAGGCCGCCTTGCGTCGCGCAGCCATCTGTCCCGGACGCAGCATCGGCCCTCAGACGTTGAACCGGAACAGCATGATGTCGCCATCCTGCGTCACATATTCCTTGCCTTCGGAACGCCACTTGCCCGCTTCCTTGGCCCCGGCCTCGCCATTATACTGGACATAATCCGCATAGGCCATGGTTTCCGCCCGGATGAAGCCCTTTTCGAAGTCGGTATGGATCGCACCTGCCGCCTGGGGCGCCTTCGATCCCTTGGCCACTGTCCAGGCGCGCGCCTCCTTCGGTCCAACGGTGAAGAAGGTGATGAGGCCAAGCAGTTCATAACCGGCACGGATGATGCGGGCGAGGCCGGCTTCCTCCAGCCCCAGAGCCTCCAGATATTCAGCCCGCTCCTCGACCGGCATGGTGATGAGTTCGGCTTCGATCGCGGCCGAGACGATCACCGCCTTCGCACCTTCCGCCGCCGCCTTTTCGAACACGCGGGCCGAATGGGCGTTGCCTTGCGCCGCGCTTTCTTCCTCGACATTGCAGACGTAGAGCACAGGCTTGGCCGTCAGCAGTTGCGCCTGGCGGAAGATGCGTTCCTCCTCATCGTCGCCTGGCCGGGTCAGCCGCGCCGGCTTGCCCTCGCGCAGCAGGTCCAGCGCCTTGCCCAGCACGGACGCCGCGGCCTTCGCCTCCTTGTCGCCCTGCGCCGCCTTCTTGGCGAAGTTCGGCACGCGCTTTTCAAGGGATTCGAGGTCCGCCAGCATCAACTCGGTCTCGACCGTCTCGGCGTCGGCAATGGGGTCCACCTTGCCCTCGACATGGGTGATGTCGTCATCCTCGAAGCAGCGCAGCACATGGACGATGGCGTCCACCTCGCGGATGTTCGCCAGGAACTGGTTGCCCAGGCCTTCGCCCTTGGATGCGCCGCGCACCAGCCCTGCAATGTCGACGAAGGCAAGCTGTGTCTCGATGATCTTGGCCGAACCGCCGATCTTGGCGATGGTCTGCAGGCGCTGGTCGGGCACGGCGACCTGCCCGACATTGGGCTCGATCGTGCAGAAGGGATAGTTCGCCGCCTGCGCCGCCTGCGTCTCCGTCAGCGCATTGAACAGGGTGGACTTGCCCACATTGGGAAGCCCGACGATACCGCAACGAAAACCCATGATACTGCCTTCACGTCAAATCCGATGGCCGCGCCGATAGCGCTTTCCCGGCGGCTTGGCCAGAGTCCGTGCGGTCTCAATGACGGAAGAAGAGCGTGACGGAAGCGACATGGTTCACGCGCGCATTGCCGCCGCGCCGGTCGATCCACTGGTTGAGATAGCCGATCTCGGCCGTCGATGCGCCGCCCAGCCCGATCTCGGCCCCGATGAAGCTGCGCAACTGATCGAACCCGCCCTTCGCGCCCCAGTCGGTGCTGTTGAGCGCCACAAAGCCCTCGCCATAGACGAGAGCGCTCACCGCCTTGCTGCCCAGCGGCTTTTCGTAGCGCAGCATCTCCCGCAGTCGCCAGCCCATGTCGTCGCCGTCGGAACGCCAGCGCTGCTCCAGCCGGGTCCGCGACGAAAGCTCACCGCCCCAGGGCTTGCCGATGGTCCAGTTGACCTGCTGGAAGCTTCGCTCCTCATTCACGTCGCGCCCATTGTCGACCGGCAGCACGACATGGGCATAGCCCTGATAGACGGTCACGCTGGGGGACAGTTTCCAGCCCAGACCACCGCGCAGGATGGTCTGGTCGACCCCTGAAACGCCATCCCCGAAGCGTGGCTGAATCTCCGCGAAATAGACGAGATCGCCGGAGATCGGGCCCATGGCGGTGAGGTTCAGCCAGAATTGCTCATCCTCCGCCGTCCGGGCCTGGGCAGGGGCGGCCATGGCGATCAGCGCGCAGGAGAGGGCAGGCAACAGGCGACGCATCACGTCCTCGCAAAAAAAGCGCCGCTCTTGATGATGCTGCTCCTGTGGAGGCAGGAGCCCAGTTCAGACGTTTATTCGTCTTCCAAATGGCCGGACTGGGCTACTGCCTTCGCAGAGGAGCAAGAAGAGCGTCGGTCGATCGCCCGCCCTTTAGCGTGCCCTCATTTCCGGTCCATTTCCCCATGGTAAGCTTTGGCGACTGTCCTCAGGTAATCACGCTCGGCCGCTCCATCCCGGTAAAGCCCGAAATGTCCGCAATTTCCTGCGCCGCCTTCACCAGCGGTGCGAGCGCCTCGCTCGTCTCCAGCGCCAGATCGCCATCCGCGCCCACATAGCGCTCGATATAGACGCGCAGGGTCGCGCCCTCCGTACCCGTCCCCGAAAGCCGCAACACCACCCGAGAACCATCCTCGAACAGCACGCGCACGCCCTGGTTGCGGCTGACGGACTGGTCGGTCGGATCGCTATAGGCGAAATCGTCGGCGCTTTGCACCGCGCCGCCGCTGTTTGTCGTGCCCGGCAGCGCCTCCAGTCGGTCCCGCAACGCCGCCATCAGCGCATCGGCCCTGTCCTTGGCAATCGCTTCATAATCATGCCGCGCATAATAGTTGCGGCCATAGGTCGCCCAATGTTCGGCCATGATCTGCGCCACGCTTTGCCGCCGGACGGCCAGGATGTTGAGCCACAGCAGCACCGCCCAGATGCCGTCCTTTTCCCGCACATGGTCGGACCCGGTGCCGGCGCTTTCCTCCCCGCAGATGGTTGCCATGCCGGCATCCAGCAGATTGCCGAAGAATTTCCATCCCGTCGGCGTTTCATAAAGCGGAATGCCCAGCTTTTCCGCCACGCGATCGGCCGCGCCGCTGGTCGGCATCGAGCGCGCAATGCCCTTGAGGCCCGCCGCATAGCCCGGCGCCAGATGCGCATTGGCCGCCAGCACGGCGAGCGAATCCGAAGGGGTGACGTAACAATGTCGCCCGATGATCAGGTTGCGGTCGCCATCGCCGTCCGAAGCGGCGCCGAAATCCGGCGCGTCCGGCGCCATCATCCGGTCGTACAGCTCCCTGGCGTGAACCAGATTGGGATCGGGGTGATGATGGCCGAAGTCGGTCAGGGGGGTGGCGTTGCGCACGGTTCCCGCAGGCGCGCCCAGCCGTTTTTCGAAAATCTCGACGGCATAGGGGCCCGTCACCGCGCTCATCGAATCGAAGGAAAGGGTGAAGCCGTCCGCGATCATCGCCCGGATCGCGGTAAAGTCGAACAGCTTCTCCATCAGTTCGGCATAGCCCGCGACCGGATCGACCACCTCGACGGTCATGTCGCCCAGGGTCGTGCTGCCCAGCGTGTCGATGTCGACATCGTTCGCCTCGAAAATGCGATAGCTGTCGATGGCCAGGGTCCGCGCATGAATGGCGTCGGTCACCGTCTCCGGCGCCGGGCCACCGTTCGAGACATTATATTTGATCCCGAAATCCTCGTCCGGCCCGCCCGGATTGTGGCTGGCGGACAGAACCAGTCCGCCAAAGGCCCCCGACGACCGGATCAGATGCGAGGCCGCCGGAGTGGAGAGAATTCCGCCCCGCCCCACCAGAACACGGCCGAAACCATTGGCGGCCGCCATCTTCAAAACGGTCTGGATAACCTCCCGATTGAGGTAGCGGCCGTCGCCGCCGACCACCAGCGTCTGGTCCTCGTACCCCTCAAGGCTGTCGAAGACCGACTGGACGAAATTTTCGGCATAATGGGGCTGCTGGAAGACCCGCACCTTCTTGCGCAGGCCGGACGTGCCCGGCTTCTGGTCGTCGAAAGGCTGCGTCGCGAAGGTCTGTATCACCCGGATCCCCTTGGTCAGTGGAAAGTCAGGCCTACTCTATGGCGTGGGACTGCGACAGTCCGCAATCCACCCTGGCCATTTCACCGTGAGGGCAGGGCGGACGGACGCGCAATTCGCCCGTCTCAGTCCGCCAGCCGCAGCGCCACCTCATTCATGAACCGCGCATCCTCTCCCTTGGCGAGCCACTCCGCCTCCGCCCCGATCGCGCCCAGCATATCGGCCAGCGCGTCCATCTCGCTCTTGTGATAATTGCCCAGCACATAGCCGTGCACCCGGTCCTTGTGCCCCGGATGGCCGATGCCGATCCTCACCCGGCGAAACTCCGCCCCTATATGCGCATCGGTCGAACGCAGGCCGTTATGTCCCGCATTGCCGCCGCCGCGCTTCACCTTGACCTTCATGGGCGCAAGGTCCAGTTCGTCGTGAAAGACCGTCACATCCTGCGGCGTCAGCTTGTAGAAGCGCATGGCTTCCCCAACCGAGCGTCCGCTCTCGTTCATGAAGGTTGCCGGTTTCAGCAGGACGATCTTCTCAGGACCGATGCGTCCTTCCTGCACCCAGCCCTGGAACTGCTTCTTCGGCGGAGAGAAGCGATGCATGTCCGCGATCAGGTCGACCGCCATGAAACCGACATTATGCCGGTTCATCGCATATTGGGTTCCGGGATTGCCCAGGCCCACCCAGATCTGCATCGTGTCGATACTCCCGATAAGCAAAACCCCGTTCGTCCTGAACCTGTCGAACGGCCTCACTTCTTCGAAAAGAGCGGGGCTTCGACAAGCTCAGCCCGAACGGGGGTTGAGCGAACCGATAAAACGGTCAGCCAGACTAGGGGCTTATTCGCCCTGAGCCGGCGTCTCATTGTCGCCTTCGGCGCTCTTCAGAGCCGAGGGGGCAACGATGGTCGCGACGGTGAAGTCGGTTTCGTCATGGGCAGCCTTGGCGCCCTTGGGCAGCTTCACGGCGCCGATGTGGATCGACTCACCGACATCCAGGCCGGTCAGGTCGACGACGACATCGTCCGGAATCTCGGCCGCATCGACGATCAGTTCGATCTCGTGCGCGACGATGTTGAGCACGCCGCCCTTCTTCAGGCCGGGCGAAGCGTCTTCATTGCTGAAGACAACCGGCACGTTGACGTGGACGGTGGCATGTTCCGAAACGCGCAGGAAGTCGGCGTGCAGCGGACGGTCGGTCACGGGGTGGAAAGCCACATCCTTGGCGAGGGTGCGGACCTTCTTGCCGCCCACTTCGACGAAGACGACCGAATTGAAGAAATGGCCGGTGCCGAGCAGCTTGTTGAGAAGCTTTTCCTCGACATGGATCGACTGCGGTTCTTCATTGTTACCATAGATGACGGCGGGTACGCGGCCCTCACGGCGGAGAGCGCGGGAGGCTCCCTTGCCTGCCCGATCGCGTGCCTCTGCCGACAGCGTAAGCTGCTCGCTCATTGCGTGTCTCCAAAAGCAAATTGATGTAGGTGCCCGCCACGCCTCCAGGGATGACCATGTCGGGACCGCGGCCCAATAGCAGAAAGGCGCTGGAAAGCAAGGGCCGGGGAGCGGGATGGGTGCTACTGCATCCGCGTCACCCTGTATCCACCGGCCCGAAGCAGGTCGACCAGATTGTCCTTGCCCGCCAGATGTCCCGCGCCCACCGCGATGAAGGGCCGCCCCTTGAGCGTCTCCACCGACTTCACCCAGTCACGGTTCCGGTCCACCAGCACCGCCTGTTCCACCACTGGATCGGGCGTCTCGCCCAACCTGCCGTCCCGCGCAAGGGTGGCGAGATCGCCCCTGATCCAGGCGTTGAGGATATGGTCGTAAAGCCGCCGCATCTCCTTCGCCTCGCGCACCGTATCGACCAGCAGCCGCCGCTGCGCATCCGGGGGGAGCGTATCGAACGCCCGAAACTGCCGCTCCACGGTCTCCAGCCCGCTTATGGGCTTACCCGCCTTTCCGAATGTCGCGATCAGCGCGGGTTCGACGCCATGATCCTGGCTGACATGCAGGGCCTGTTGCGCCGCCGCCGACAGCAGCATCGCCGCCGCCCAATCCTCATAAGCGGAGAGAGTTTGCGTATTGGTGCCGCCATTCTCGACGATCTCCTCCAGCGCCGCCTTGTCTCCCGCCGGAACGCGCGTCTCCAGCAGGGGCAGCCCCGGACTGCGCCCCATCCTCTCGAACTGCGCCAAAGTGCCCGCCTGATCCTGTATCCCGGCCGATTCCAACACCAGCCTGTCCGCTCGTCCGATCGCCTCCCCGATCGGCCCGGTCCGCCATTCCACGCCGCCCGGCAATATATGGATGGTGCCGAACAGCCAGCCGTCGACGCCCTTGCCCTCCACCCGCCAGAGCGCGGGCCCTCCACCGGGCGGCGGGGCAGGGGGATTCTCCCCGCAAGCGGCAGTCAGGCATAGGACGGCCAGCCCCAGCCAGCGCGCCAGAAGGCCGATCATCCTATTGTTTCACCCGTGCCGACGCGATGCCCAGCGCCGCCAACTGGTCCTGCACGCTGCCTTTGCCCGCCAGATGCCCGGCGCCGACGGCAATGAACAGGGTGCCCGGCTGGTCGAGCCGCTGCTTGATCCATTTCGCCCAGTTGGCGTTGCGCTGGATCAGCAGCACCTGGGCCAGTTCCGGCGTCGCCTCCAGCGATTCGTTCATCTCCGCCGCCAGCTTGTCCGGCTCCCCGCCCTGCCAGTGCGCGACCAGGCTGGCGAACTCCCGGTCCATGTCCGGCAGGCCCTCTATGGTCGCGGTCAGGAAGTTCACCTGCTGCTCCATCGGCAGGCCGGCGAAATAGCCGAGCTGCTGTTCCACCGTCTCCAGCGCGCCGACCTTCTTGCCCGAAGCCCTGGCGGCCGCCGTCAGCACCTTCTCCGCGCCCAGGTCCGACTTGTAGCCCAGCGCTTCGAGGGGCTTCACCGACAGCGCCATGCCCGCCATCCAGGGATTGAACATCTCGAAGGCCTGCCAGGGAAGCCCGTTCGTGCTCATCGCCGCCTGATATTTGGCGCGGTCGTCCGCGCCCAGGCGGTCCGACAGCTTCACGCCGTCCCGCGCAAGCGCCGCGCCCGCCATGGTGGACGCCAGCCCATTGGGATCTTCCGGCTCGACGATCTCCAGCACCAGCTCGTCCGACTGATCGAAGGCCGATCTGACCCCGCTCTTGAACCAGTCGACCCCCGGCTTCATCACATGGACGGTGCCGAACAGATAGATGGTGGTGTCGGCGTCCTTCACCTCCCACAGCGCCGGCGTCACATAGGCGGAGCGCGTCGCCGCACCGCGGGCGGCGGCGGGCTGTTCCAGCGCGCATCCGCCAAGCAGCATCATGGCGGGGGCCAGCCAGCGGAAAGAGGGCCATCTCATCTGAATTGCGGGTCCGTTTCCTTAAGGGTTTTCCCTTCCATGCGGGCCACCGGCCGCCAGAGCAAGCGGATTTACGGTTAAGCCCGCCCTCTTTCCCTTGACCCTGCGCCCTCGCTGCGCCAAGGCGCGCCGCAATCGATCCGTCATTTTCTTAAAGCCGTGATTTCTGGGGACCACCGGTGGCGACAAGTAAAGCGCTTTCCTTTCAGGACCTGATCCTGACCCTGCATGCCTATTGGGGACGGCAGGGCTGCGTGATCCTGCAACCCTATGACATGGAAGTGGGCGCGGGCACCTTCCACCCCGCGACGACGCTGCGCAGTCTTGGCCCCAATGCCTGGAACGCCGCTTATGTCCAGCCCAGCCGCCGTCCGACCGATGGCCGCTATGGCGAGAACCCGAACCGTCTCCAGCATTATTATCAATATCAGGTCATCATGAAGCCCAGCCCGGCAAACCTCCAGGAACTTTACCTGGGTTCGCTGGCGGAGATCGGCATCGATCCGCTGCTCCACGACATCCGCTTCGTCGAGGACGATTGGGAAAGCCCGACGCTGGGCGCCTGGGGGCTTGGCTGGGAAGTGTGGTGCGACGGGATGGAAGTCACCCAGTTCACTTATTTCCAGCAGATGGGCGGTTTCGACTGCAAACCGGTCGCGGGTGAGCTGACCTATGGCCTGGAACGCCTCGCCATGTACATCCAGGGCGTCGACAGCGTGTATGACCTGAAGTTCAACGATGCGGGCGTCACCTATGGCGAAGTGTTCCTGGAAAATGAGCGGCAGATGTCGAAATGGAATTTCGAGATAGCCGATACCGAAAAGCTGTTCCGCTGGTTCAGGGATGCGGAGGCGGAGTGCAAGGCTTCGCTGGAGGCAGGCGTTCCGCTCGCCGCCTATGATCAGGCGATCAAGGCGAGCCATGTCTTCAACCTGCTGCAAGCGCGTGGCGTCATCTCGGTGCAGGAACGTGCCAGCTATATCGGCCGCGTTCGCGACCTCGCCAAGGGCGCCTGCGAAAAGTGGATGGAAGTGAACGGGTGGGCCGCATGATGGACTCGATTATCTCCGCCATGCCCACCAAAGCCGGGATTTCGGACCCGGCGGCGTCCCACTTGCGGCGCGGCGCGCCCAACCTGGAGGAAGCCGCATGACTGATTTCCTCCTCGAACTGCGCTGCGAGGAAATCCCCGCGCGCATGCAGATCAAGGCATCGGAAGACCTTGGCCGCCTCTTCACCGAGGAACTGGCAAGGTCCGGCCTGCAGCCTGAAAGCATCGACAGCTTCGTCACCCCCCGCCGCCTGGCCCTGATAGCCCGCAACCTGCCGTTGGAAACCGCCGCTGTCAGCGAAGAATTCAAGGGGCCCCGCACCTCGGCGCCCGCGCAGGCGCTGGAGGGCTTCCTTCGCAAGACCGGCCTGACCCAGGATCAGCTTGAGGATCGTGACGGCGTCTGGTTCGCCACGGTAAACAAGCCCGGTCGCGCCACTGCCGAGGTTCTGGCCGAAGCCGTCCCTGCCATTATCCGCAGCTTCCCCTGGCCCAAGTCGATGCGCTGGGGCGCCGCCTCGCAGACCACGGAAAGCCTGCGTTGGGTCCGCCCGCTGCAAGGCATCGTCGCGATCCTGGGCGAAGATCTGGTCGACATCGAAATCGAAGGCATCCGCAGCGGCTACGCAACGCTGGGGCACCGCTTCCACCATCCCGGCGAGATCACCATCGGCGGCGCGCATGACTATGCCGAAAAGCTGCGCGCATGCCATGTGATCGCCAGCCACCAGGAACGCCAGTCGATCATCGAGGCAAGGGCTGCCGAAGCCGCGGCAGCCCGCGGCTACGCGGTGATCGAGGACAAGGGCCTCATCGCGGAAAATGCGGGGCTGACCGAGTGGCCGGTCCCGCTCTTGGGCGATTTCGACCCGGCCTTCCTTGAGGTGCCGCCTGAAGTCATTCAGCTAACCCTGCGTATCAACCAGAAATATTTCGTCCTGCGCGACGCGGACGGCAAGCTGGCCCCGGCCTTCATCTGCACCGCCAATATCGAGGCGAAGGATGGCGGCGCGGCGATCGTGGCGGGCAACCGCAAGGTTCTCGCCGCCCGCTTGTCGGATGCCCGCTTCTTCTGGGAGCAGGATCGCAGGACGAAGCTGGAGGATCACGCAAAGAAGCTGGAACGCATCACCTTCCACGAAAAGCTCGGCACCGTGGCCGATAAGGTGGAGCGTGTCGCAAAGCTGGCGCGCCGGCTGGTGGAAGAAGGCATCGTCGCCCCTGCGAAGGCGGGGCCCCATCCCCAGATCTCTCACCCGGATGCAACATCGGCGATGGATTCCCGCCATGGGAATGACGAAGGGAAAAAGGCGCTGGCGGACTTGGCCGAACAGGCTGCCCGTCTCGCCAAGGCCGACCTCGTCACCGAAATGGTGGGCGAGTTCCCTGAACTTCAAGGCATCATGGGCGGCTACTATGCCCGGGCCGAAGGCCTGCCCGATGCCGTGGCGGATGCCATCCGCGACCATTACAAGCCGGTCGGGCAGGGAGATGAAGTCCCGACCGCGCCGCTGACCGTGGCGGTATCGCTGGCCGACAAACTGGATACGCTCCGCTCCTTCTTCGGCATCGATGAGAAGCCTACCGGCTCGCGCGATCCCTTCGCCCTCCGCAGGGCAGCGCTGGGCGTCATCCAGATCGTCACCGCCAATAATTTGCGTCTGTCCGTGGCGGAGGGTGAATTGCTCGACTTCTTCGCGGACCGCCTGAAGGTCCAGCAGCGTGAAGCCGGCGTCCGCCATGACCTGATCGACGCCATATTCGCGTTGGGCGGCGAAGACGATCTGGTCCGCCTGCTCGCCCGCGTGGAGGCGCTCCAGTCCTTCATCGCCACGGACGACGGCGCCAACCTCCTCGCCGGCTACAAGCGCGCGGCAAACATCCTCAAGAAGGAAGGCGCCGAAACAGCCGGGCAGGTCGAACTCTCCCATGCCCCCGAACAGGCGGAGGCGGACCTGATCGCCGCGCTCGACGCCGCGGAGCCTCGCGCTGACGCCTCTCTGGCGGCGGAAGATTTCGAAGGGGCCATGGCAGCACTTGCAACATTGCGGGCGCCGATCGACGCCTTTTTCGAAACCGTCACCGTCAACGATGCCGATCCGGCGAAACGTTCCGCTCGCCTCGCGCTGCTTGCGCGGGTGCGGAACGCCGTCCACGCGGTGGCCGACTTCTCGAAAATTACGGGCTAATACCAAAACATACCCGCACAAGCGGGAAAATCAGTGGAATCGGAGAGCAATCGTCGTAAAAGCGGGTGCGTTTGTCGCCCGCCTGTTGTTTAAGTTTTGTTGCATCGCACAAATACACGGCAATCAGTGCAGGAGAGCCGCGATTATGTTGACAATGGAAGAGGCCAGCATGAGCACGACCGCAACCCGTTATGTTTATCGTTTCGGCGGCGGCGTCGATGATGGCGGCAAAGGGGACAAGAATCTTCTCGGCGGCAAGGGTGCGAATCTGGACGGCATGGCTGCGATCGGCCTGCCGGTGCCCCCGGGCTTCACCATCACCACGGAGATGTGCACCCGCTATTATCAGGACGGCGGCGTCTATCCTGAAAGCCTGAAAGCGGAAGTCGCCAACGGCATCGCCCATATCGAGGGCATCACCGGCAAGAAGTTCGGTGACAAGGCCGACCCGCTGCTGGTTTCCGTTCGTTCCGGCGCACGCATCTCGATGCCTGGCATGATGGACACGGTCTTGAACCTCGGCCTCAATGACGAAACCGTGCTGGGTCTGGCTGCCGCTTCCGGCGACGAACGTTTCGCCTGGGACAGCTATCGCCGTTTCATCCAGATGTATTCGGACGTGGTGCTGGAGCTCGACCATGGCGCGTTCGAGGAAGCGCTGGAAGTCGCCAAGGAAGACCAGGGCTACACGCTCGACACGGAAATGACCGCCGACGATTGGAAGGCGCTCGTCACCGAATATAAGGGCCTTGTTTCAAAACTTTGGAACAAGCCCTTCCCGCAGGATGTGAACGACCAGCTCTGGGGCGCAATCAGCGCCGTCTTCGGTAGCTGGCAGGCTGACCGCGCCAAGGTCTATCGCCGCCTGAACTCGATTCCCCATGATTGGGGCACGGCCGTGAACGTGCAGGCAATGGTGTTCGGCAATATGGGCGATACTTCCGCCACCGGCGTCGCTTTCACCCGCGACCCGGCGACCGGCGAGAATGCCTATTATGGCGAATATCTGATCAATGCGCAGGGCGAGGATGTGGTGGCGGGCATTCGCACGCCGCAGTATCTTACCAGGCAGGCGCGCGAGCGGGCAGGGGCCAAGCCGCTGTCGATGGAAGAGGCGATGCCGGAAACCTATGCCGAACTGGCGCGGGTGTTCCAGATCCTCGAAACCCATTATCGCGACATGCAGGACATCGAGTTCACGGTGCAGCAGGGCAAGCTCTGGATGCTCCAGACCCGTTCGGGCAAGCGCACCGCCAAGGCCGCGCTCAAGATCGCGGTCGACATGGCGAATGAGGGCCTGATCACCGAGGAAGAAGCGGTCGCCCGCGTCGATCCCGCCGCGCTCGACCAGCTTCTGCATCCGACGCTCGATCCCAAGGCGCCGCGCGACGTGCTGACCAAGGGCCTGCCCGCCTCTCCGGGCGCGGCTTCGGGTGCCATCGTGTTCGACGCCGACACTGCGGAGCGCCGCAACGAACTGGGCGATTCGGTGATCCTCGTTCGTGTGGAAACCTCTCCGGAGGACATTCACGGCATGCACGCGGCCAAGGGCATCCTGACCGCGCGCGGCGGCATGACCAGCCACGCGGCCGTGGTGGCGCGCGGCATGGGCCGTCCCTGCGTTTCCGGCGCGGGCAGCCTGTCGATCGACAATGCCGCCAAGACGCTGCGCATCGAAGGCCGCACGCTCAAGGAAGGCGACATCCTCACCATCGACGGTTCGACCGGCGAGGTGATGGCGGGCGAAGTGCCGACCGTGCAGCCGGAACTGGCGGGTGACTTCGGCACGCTGATGGGCTGGGCCGACAAGGTCCGCCGCCTCAAGGTCCGGGCCAATGCCGAAACGCCGCTGGATTGCCAGACTGCCCGCGATTTCGGTGCTGAAGGCGTGGGCCTCTGCCGTACCGAGCATATGTTCTTCGACGCGGCCCGCATCACCGCCGTGCGCGAGATGATCCTCGCGGACACGGAAAAGGGCCGCCGCATCGCGCTCGACAAGCTGCTGCCGGAACAGCGCGACGACTTCGCGCAGATCTTCATGGTGATGGCGGGCCTGCCCGTCACCATCCGCCTGCTCGATCCGCCGCTGCACGAATTCCTGCCGCATGGCGAAGCGGAGTTCGAGGAAGTGGCCAAGGCTGCGGGCGTCGGCGTGGAAGCATTGAAGCGCCGCGCTGCCGAACTGCACGAATTCAACCCGATGCTCGGCCATCGCGGTTGCCGTCTGGGCGTCACCTATCCTGAAATCTACGAGATGCAGGCCCGCGCCATCTTCGAAGCCGCGCTGATCATCAAGCAGCGCAGCGGCGAGGCGCCGATCCCTGAAATCATGATCCCGCTCGTTGCCACGAAGAAAGAGCTGGAACTGATGAAGGCGATCGTCGACAGCGTGGCCAAACAGGTTTTCGAGGAGCAGGGCGCCAGCGTCGACTATCTGGTCGGCACGATGATCGAACTGCCGCGCGCTGCGCTAAAGGCAGGCGAGATCGCGGAAGTGGGCGAATTCTTCTCCTTCGGCACCAACGACCTGACGCAGACCACCATCGGCATCAGTCGCGACGATGCCGGCCGCTTCCTGACGCAATATGTGGACAAGGGCATCTTCGCCCGCGACCCGTTCGTCAGCATCGACGTGGAAGGCGTTGGCGAACTGATCGAACTGGCCGCCGAACGCGGTCGAGCGACCCGTGAGGGCATCAAGCTCGGCATTTGCGGGGAACATGGCGGCGACCCGGCCTCCATCGCCTTCTGCGAGAAGACCGGCCTCGATTATGTGTCGGCCTCGCCCTATCGCGTGCCGATCGCGCGACTGGCGGCGGCTCAGGCGGCGCTGGCGAACCGGAAATGACAGGAAGGGGGCGGGAGATTATCCCGCCCCCTTCATTTTTAGACAGGCGTGGCGCGCTGGTCGTAGAGCCGCGCATGTTCATGATCCTGACGCGCATCCAGCAGGCGGGCCTGTTCCCGCCATTCCTCCCGGGAAATCACGCCGCTTCGCAGGCCGAGGCGCGTTTCAAGCGCTGCCTCCTGCTCGCTGCTGATCGCCGCGATCTGATCGTAGCGATGATAGCCCGCCTGATTGAGCGCGATCTCGTCCTGAGGGGTGATGCCCCGGATGCGGCTGAAATCATCCCGCTCATGCGCGCTTCCGGCGGTCCCAAGGGTGGCGGAGCGTGGAGGAACCGACTGACGTTCCAGTTCGGCAATCCGCTCCTGCGCCGCCGTCAGGCGGGCGTCGCGGTCCTTGACCGCCTGGGCGTGGGCAAGCTGCTCATCACGCCAGTAGCGCTTATATTTGCCGCGTCCGCTCATGATGAGGCCCAGAAGCAGCCCGATCAGCAGCGCGATCACCAGCAGCGCGATTTCGTTGGGATTGAAGGTCATCTCAGCATCCTTTCCTGCCTCTCGAACGACCGGAGCGGGACAAGGTTGCGGTACGACGCCTTCGATCAGGCAGTCCGCCAAAAAAGTGCAAAAAGGGCTTGCCCAAATGTCTGGCCGCTTCTATCTGCGCCACTCCAACGCACCCGTAGCTCAGCTGGATAGAGCATCAGACTACGAATCTGAGGGTCGGACGTTCGAATCGTTCCGGGTGCGCCATTTCCCCAAATTCCGTTTTCCCTTGCTCGCACGGGCGTGAAGCCGCTTGTCCTCAGGCTCGGTCGCACGGCATCTTTTAAATTCAAGATTGTCCAGTTTAGGGGTTGCCAGACTGCCCGCCCCCTTCTATCTGCCCCTCCACAACGCACCCGTAGCTCAGCTGGATAGAGCATCAGACTACGAATCTGAGGGTCGGACGTTCGAATCGTTCCGGGTGCGCCATTCCCTTCACATTGCCGCGAAGCCCGTTTCAAGGAACGCAGCGGTCCGGTGCGGGCCTGTCCAGGTCCACGACGGTGATGATCGTGGAGACGGTGGCGCTGGCGGACACGCTGCATGTTCTGGCGCGGTCGAAGGTTCCGGCGGGCCATTCCTCCGGATATTCGGCATTGAACGCCGGCTTGCCCGCCGCAACATAGGGCGCGCTGTCGGCACAGAAATCGCCCAGCACGCATCCTTCGAACAATATGGCGTCGAACAGCGGCGCCAGCGCCGCGGACGAACCGCTGGTGTTCTTCTGCACCGGTTTCAGTCCATAGCCGCGCGCCCGGGCGGACAGGGCGGTCACATAGGCGATCATGTCCTGTTCGGTCAGGTTGAACCCCGTCGTCGCGGCTCCATCCTCGAACGCATCCATCACGTCGAATTCGACATAGTCGAAACCCTTGTCCCGGCACATGCGCAGCCGGTCGTCCATGATCTGGATGAATTCGGGGTAGCGGCGAATGTCGATATAACGTTCGCCCGCAAAGCCGGGATAGCTGTTGCCCAATAGTCCGGATATGGCCGAGAGGCTGGCATAGTCGGGCCGGTTGCTCTCCGCCGATCCGACATCGAGATAGCAGATCGTCCTGGTTCCACGGGATTTGGCCAGCGTCACATAGGATGCAGCCGTGTCGAACCCGTCGACGTCGAGATAGGCAACGGCAGGCGGCGCCGGGGGCAGGCCCTGGCTCTGCAATATCCAGTCCCAACTGGAAAGCGTCGCGGGTGCCGGAGTGGGCGTGGGGGAAGGGCTGGGGGAGGGTGATGGTGTCGGAACCGGGGTCGGCGTGGGTGCGGGGGTTGGCGAACCTTCATCTCCGCCTCCACATGCAGCCAGCATCAGCGTTGCGACGGCAAGAAGGCCGATCGACGATAGTTTTTCGCACGCCCCAAGCACAATCCCAGTCCCTTCTCGCGGAACATCGATCCCGATCTGATGAACGGCCTCCGGCGGGACAGGTGGTCGAAGCGGAAGCGGTATAAAGTAAAATAAAGAAGGTAGGGATATGGCTATGGATATAAACCGTCAGCTATACTTAACGAAATGACGTCGTTAATTGCCGGCATATTTGCCGTTATTTTGGATTTTTCCGGGGATTCTGTTCATTGAAGTTGACATTGGAACATGCCTAACCGCAAATTAACCATGGGTAAAAACTTCAAAAACCGAGTCGCCCCAGATAGATGCGCGGTGTGACTGTAGCCTTGGGCGGAATCCCGGTCATGGGAACTGCTATGGGCATGAGAAGATGACTTCTATACCCTGATACAGCCTCATCGACATGGATAATGGCTGGGCATGTCCCGGAACGGCATCCTTTGTCTTGGGTATCGGGCAAAAGCGTTGTGCTTCATTGCCCAATTTTCAGGCGTGACTGGTTTTTACTTGGAAAAACCAAAAGATATTCGGTCGCAAACTTATGAAATGATTTCGGCATCCATAAGTTTGGGGGTTTGCCATGACCTATGGCCACAGCGTCACCATCGACGGCTCTCTGAATGACTGGCTCGCAACCGACCGGATCGACGACAACAGCGCCCCCGGCTATCAGGTTTATGCGACCCTGGACAATGACGCCTTCGTCTTCGCCCTGACGGCTCCGGTCGCCATAGGCGCGGACACCACCGTCTGGCTGAACACGGACGGCAGGACCGCCACGGGTTATCAGATTTTCGGCTTTGCCGGCGGCGCCGAATATAATGTGAACTTCGCGGCGGACGGCACGGTGAACCTCTACACCGGCGCAGCGGGGGAGACGCTGGTGCTGTCCGGGCTGCAGACGGCCTGGTCGGCTGACCGGACCACGGTCGAATTCCGCCTCCCCACTTCGGCGGTGGGCAATCCGGCGGCGATGTACACCTATTACGACATCAACAACCTGTCGAACAGCTTCATGCCGTCCAATTATCTGTCGGCGCCGTTCACGGTCTTCAACCAGACGACCGCAACCCAGGCGCCTGACATGCGGATCGGCATCGTCTTCTCCCAGACGACAGCCGACGACTATTTCAGCCCCACCGCCTATTCGCAGCTTTTCATGTCGGTTCAGGCGCAGGCGATCCAGGCCGGCATCCCCTTCGACATATTGACGGAAGCGGACCTGACCGACCTTGCCAAGCTGTCCCATTACGATGCGCTGGTGTTCCCGTCCTTCCGCAACGTGCCCGTCGACAAGGTGGAGGCGATTTCCCACACGCTGGAAATGGCGAGCAAACAACTGGGCATCGGCCTGGTCACGGCGGGCGAGTTCATGACGAACCAGCCCCATGTGCAGGGCGGTACGATCGGCGGCGATCCGCTGCCCGGCGATCCCTATGCGCAGATGAAGCTGCTGTTCGACGCAACCCGCGTCACCGGGGGCACCGGCAATGTGGTGGTGAACGCGACCGACGCGACGGGCCTCGTCCTCGACCATTATGCCAATGGCCAGCAGGTGAACAGCTACACCGGCGTCGGCTGGAACGCCTTTACCAGCGTCAGCGGCACGGGCCACCAGATCGCGACCGAGACCATCGATGGCGGCTCCGTCTATTCGGCCGCGCTGGCGACGCAGACCGGGGCGGCGCGCAACATTCTGTTCTCCAGCGAAGGCATCATGGCCGACGCCAATATGCTGCAGCAGGCGATCTCCTATGCGGCGAACGGCACCGGCCTGTCGGTCGGCCTGCACCTGTCGCGAGATTCCGGCATCGTCGCAGCCCGCGTCGACATGGATCAGAGCCAGGAACTGGAAGACGTCAATCCCGCGGGCAGCACGCCGGGCATCTACGACAAGCTGTTGCCCATCCTGACGCAGTGGAAGGCGGATTATAATTTCGTCGGCAGCTTTTATCTGAACGTCGGCGACGGCACGAACGGCACCGGTACCGACTGGGCGGTGTCCCTGCCTTATTACAAGGCGCTGCTGGACCTTGGCAATGAGATCGGCACGCACAGCCTGACGCATCCGGAAAACACCAACCTGCTCAGCGCGCAGCAGATCCAGACCGAATTCCAGAACAGCATCACGATCCTCAACCAGCAGATCGGCGCCTATCTGAACCAGCCGTTCCAGATCACGGGCGCGGCCGTGCCCGGCGCGCCGGAACTGCTGCCGACCTCGCAGGAGATCATGAAATATGTGTCGGACTATCTGACCGGCGGCTATGCGGCACAGGGGGCGGGCTATCCCAATGCCTTCGGCTATCTGACGCCGGACAATCAGAACCAGATCTATTTCGCGCCCAACACCTCCTTCGACTACACACTCATCGAATTTCAGAAGAAGACCGTGGCGGAGGCGACAGCCGCCTGGATCGGGGAGTTCGACAAGCTGGTCGCCAATGCGCAGACGCCGGTGATCGTCTGGCCCTGGCATGATTATGGCGCTGCGGATTTCCTGTCGGGCAGCCCGACGGTGGACAGTCCCTATGATATTTCGATGTTCACGAGCTGGTTGCAGCATGCGGTGGCGGCGAACATGGAGTTCGTCACCCTGGACGATCTGGCCGCGCGCATGACGGCGGTCAGGAATGCGACGATCACGACCACGGCGGCGGGCAACAGCATCACCGCCAGCGTCGGCGGCGCCAATGTCGGCAATCTGTCGCTGGACGTCGACCGCCAAGGCGCTCTGGTCATCCAGAATGTGACCGGCTGGTACGCCTATGACAGCGACAGCGTCTTCCTTCCCCAGAGCGGCGGAACCTTCAGGATCAATCTGGGAGCGGCAGCGGACGATGTGACGCACATCACCGATCTGCCGATGCGGGCCGTGCTGCTGAGCGTCGCCGGCGACGGTCACAATCTTGCCTTTTCCGTTCAGGGGGAGGGGAAGGTCGTCATCGACATCGCCAATCCGGGCACGGACGGGATCGTCGTCACCGGAGCCTTGGGCTATAGCCGGGTCGGGGAGATCGTAACGGTCGATCTGGGCGGCTATGGCCTGCACAATGTCACGCTGGAATATAAGAATCCGCCGGTGATCGTCTCCGGTGGCGGCGGTCCGACAGCGGCGCTTTCCATGGCGGAGAACGGCACGGCGGTGACGACCGTTGTCGCGACCGACGCGGATGTCGGAACGGTGATCGGCTATTCCATCTCCGGCGGAGCGGACGCCGCGAAATTCAAGATCGACAGCGCGACGGGCGCCTTGGCTTTCCTCACCGCGCCGAATTTCGAGGCGGCTACCGACGCCGGGACGAACAATGTCTACGACGTCGTGGTGCGTGCGTCCGACGGCACGCTGTACGATGATCAGGCGATCGCGGTCACGATCACCAATGTGAACGAGGCGCCGGTCATAACCTCCAACGGCGGTGGCGCGTCCGCGGCTATTTCCGTCGCCGAAAACACAACCGCCGTGACCAGCGTGACCGCGACCGATCCCGATGCGGCTACGGTTCTCGCCTATTCTATCGTCGGCGGACCCGATCGCGCGCTTTTCTCTATCGATGCATCGACCGGCGCGCTCGCCTTCCTCAGCCCGCCCAATTACGACCTGCCCGGCGATGCGAACGCGAACAATGTCTATAGCCTGACGGTAAGGGTGTCCGACGGAGCGCTGTTCGACGATCAGGCCATCAACGTCACCGTCACCAATGTGAACGAGCATGCGCCGGTGATCACTTCCGGCGGCGGCGGCGATACGGCTGCCGTTTCCGTCTCCACCGGCACGCGGCCGGTGATGAAGGTGACGGCGGTCGATCCGGATGCCAACACGACGCTGGCCTATTCCATTGCGGGCGGCGTGGATGCGAGCAAATTCACGATCAACGCTTCGACAGGGCAGCTCAACTTCGTCAACACGCCCAATTATCTGCTGCCGACAGACACCGGCAAGGACAATGTCTATGACGTCATCGTCCGCGCGTCCGACGGAACATTCTATGACGACCAGGCCATCGCCGTCACCGTCACCATCCTCAACGCCGCGCCGATCATCATCTCGAATGGCGGGGGCGCTTCCGCAACCATCCGAATGGCCGAAAATGGCACGGCCGTGACGAAGGTCGTGGCGACGGACGTCAATCTGGGCCAGACAATCACCTATTCGCTGGGGTCAGCCGTTGATGGCGCGCTCTTTTCCATCGATCCCCAGACCGGAGTCCTGACCTTCAAGAGCGCTCCGGATTTCGAAGCGCCCGCAGATTCCAACCTGGACAACCGCTATCAGGTGCAGGTGCTGGCCACGGACAGCCTGGGCGCGCAGGATTCCCAGAACCTGACGGTCGTCGTCAACAATGTCTCCGGCCTGTCGCTGACGGCGGCAAGCGGTGGATCGACGCTCATCGGTCAGGGGGAGGAAGACACGCTGAGGGGCGCCGGCGGCAACGACACGCTGATCGGCAATGGCGGGTCCGACACGCTGAACGGCGCGGGCGGCAACGACATCATCGATGGAGGGGCAGGCGCCGACCGCATCACGGGAGGGGCGGGCGCGGACATATTGACCGGCGGCGCCGATGCCGACCTGTTCATCTATAACGCCACAGGCAACAGCACGCCCGCGATCATGGACCGGCTCATGGATTTTCAGCAGGGGATCGACCGGATCGACCTGTCCGCAATCGACGCAATGCCGGCGCTGTCGGGAAACCAGGCCTTCAGCTTCATCGGCAATGCAGCCTTTTCCGGGCCGGGCCAGCTTCATGTCTATTCCAACGGTACGGACAGCTTTGTCGACGCGAATGTCGACAATAATCCGGCGACGGTGGATTTCGCGATCAGGCTGATCGGGGTGCACAACCTGACCGCGAGTGACTTCCTGCTTTAGCGACGGGGCCGGGGGAATGGCTGGCATCGGCTTCAGACTGGACCGGATAGCCCGGGAGGACGGCTTGGGCGGGATCGCCAATGCCGCCTTCCACGGGGCCGTGGTCAGTTCCGGCCCGTGGCTGATGACCGCGCTCGCGGTCTTCCTGCTACAGGGCTGGACGCGGTCCACCATGGTTGCGGCCGATCATGCGATCATCCAGACCAGCCTGGTCTATGCCTTCGGCGTTTCAACGGTGATCACCGCGCCATTGGCGATGATCGCGACCCGCATGGCGTCGGATCGCTTCTACCTGGGGGAACGCGACGCGATCCCCGCCATCCTGCTGGCGGCGCTGGTCTGGGCGACGCTGGCGTCGCTGATCGCGGGGGGCCTGCTGTTCGGCCTTGCCGGCGGGATGCGGCCGGACCTGTTCCTGCTGGCCACCGCGATCCTGACGCTGTTCTCGCAAATCTGGATCGCCAGCCCCTTCCTGCACGCGACATGGCGGCACCGGCCGATATTCCTGGCCTATCTTTGCGGGATCGCGATGGTGGCCCTGTGCCTGGCGCTGGTCCGGCCGACCGCGCCCGCCGCTGTCCTTGCGGCGATCGCGGCGGGTCTGATCGTGACGCTGGCGCTGCTGATCGCCGCGATACGGGATGATTTTCCCAACAGTCCCGAATGGCGGCCGGGCTGGATCGGCAGGACGCCCGGCGTCCTGGCGCTGGGCGCGGCGGGGTTGACCAACGCGCTGGCGATCTGGATCGACAAATGGCTGCTCTGGTGGGCGCCGGGCAGCGTCCAGGCCGTTGGCGCCCTGCGGGTCAATCCGGTCAACGATCAGGCCAGCTTCCTCGGCCTGCTCACGATGATTCCCGGCCTGACGCTGATCCTCGTCACGACGGAGACGCGGTTCGACAGGGCCTTTGCGGCGCTGATGAGCCATTGCATGGGCACGGCCAACCGGCGCCGGATCGAAAAGGCGCGGCAGAAGGTCGGCATGACGATCCGGCTGGACCTGCGCCTGCTGATGGTCGAGCAGGCGATCCTGGCCGGCTTCTGCTGGGTCCTCGCGCCGGAGATCATCCGCCTGCTCGACATGAACGCGCGCGGCATATTCGGCTTTCGGCTGACGGCGGTGGGCGTCGTCTTTCACCTCGTCGCGATCCAGATGAGCATCATCCTGTCCTATTATGACCTTGCCGGCCGGATCGTGGCGGTCTGGGGCAGCTTCCTGCTGGCGAGCGCGGCGGGCACGCTGCTGTTTCGCGACAGCGGCTTCGCGGGCTTCGGCTTCGGCTATCTGGCGGGCGCGGTGACGGCAGCCTCGCTCGCCGTCGCGCTGGTGGCGGAGGCGACGGGCAAGCTCACCTATCTGCTCTTCGTCGGCAATAATCCGGCGGTGGCGGGCAATAGCGGCCTGTGGGCGAGATTCTGGCCATGAGCGTTCTTCCCTTCCGCCGCCGCGATCTGCTGGCGCTGTCCCTCATGGTGTTCGGCCTTTCGGCCCGCGCCCTGCCCGAAATCGGCGGGGCCAACGCCTGGGGGGTGGATTATGGCGAAGCGACCGATCCCGCCATCGCCCGCCGCTTCGGCCTTCTGGTGCTGGAACCCGACTTCGCCCGCCCGCTTGCCCCGCTGCGTGGCCCCGGCAGCCGCCTGCTGGGCTATATCAGCCTGGGGGAAGTCCATGACGGTCGTCCCTTCGCCGCAGAACTGGAAAAGGCGGGCGCGCTGCGGCAGGCCAATCCGAACTGGCCGCAGGCGCGGCTCGTCGACCTGCGCGATCCGGCCTGGACCGCCCTTGTGGTCGATCGCCTGATCCCCGCCATATTGCGCAAGGGCTATGACGGCATCTTCATGGACACGCTCGACAATGCGGAGGCATTGGAGCGGCAGGATGCCGACCGCAACAAGGGCATGGTGGCCGGCGCCGCGCGGCTGGTGCAGGCCATTCGCACGCGCTTTCCGGACATGGCGATCATGATGAACCGGGGCTATGCCCTGCTGCCGCAGGTTGCGGGTCAGATCGACCTCGTGCTGGCGGAAGCCATGGCGTCGCGCTGGAACTTCGCGGAGGGGCGCTATGAGATGACCTCCGCCGACGACTGGCAATGGCAGGCGGACCATCTTTTCGCAGCCCGGCGGATCAATCCCCGTCTGGGGCTTGCCACGCTCGACTATTGGGACCCGCGCGACAAGGCCACCATCGCCAGCCTCTATGCGCGGGAGCGCGCCGCCGGATTCCAGCCCTATGTGTCCACCCTGGCCGTCGACCGGCTCATACCGGAGCCCCTGTCATGAAGATCGAAGCGCTGCGCCACCCGAACATGGCGGTCATCGGACCGATCGCGGGAGGTGGGCTGCTGCTCGCCGCTGCGGTGCTGCTGATGCCCAGCCACTGGCAGATTGCCGATGCGATCCGGCGAGCGACATTCGCGCCGCCGCCGGTCGCCATCCCCTTGCCTCCACCCGATGCGGCCATGCTGATGCAGCGCTTCGCGCAAGGGAAAAGGCTTTCTCCTCCGGACCTTCAACGGTTGTTGAACGCTTCCGTGACGACGGCCGACGCGAAGGTTCTGGGGCAACTCGCGGATGCGCTGGCGGGGAAGGGCGCGCCGGTTCCGAGCGCAAGGCTGACCTATGACATCATGGCGGGCGGCCGTCCGGAGGTCGCGCTTGCCTTTCTGGAGGGCCGTCCGGACCACGCCGCCCCCGCCCATTGGCGCCTCCGCTTCGACCTGCGTCGCAAGGCCGGCGACGCGCAGGGCGCCGCCGACATGGTTCGGGCGGCGGCCATGAATCCCGGAACGGCTCCGGCCAAGGATCTGGTCGAGGCCAGCTATGCGCTCGGCCAGCCCGATCTGCTGATCCTGGCGGCGGAGCATGGCGCCATAGCGCCGCTCGACCCGGCACAGTCGCTCGATCTGGCGTCCTGGGCGAGTGGTGCGGGGCGCTATGACCTCATCGCCCGGATAGACCGGTCCGGGACGCCGGGCTGGCGCGACCGGAACCCCTGGCTTGCCATGACGCTGGCGCAGCGGTCCGGCGACATCCGTTCGGCGCTTCGCTATGCCGCCATGCTGCCGACGGGGCGCGATGCTGCGCGGGAAAGCATCATCATGGGGTCCGGAAACAGGGATGCAATACGGCAATGGCTGCTGGGTCGGGCGGCCGAGACAGGCGCTGACCGCCCCGCCATCGCGCAACGCCTGCTGGAGAAGGGTTTCCGGTCGGACGCCATCGCGCTGCTTCGGCAGCAATCGACGGCCAAAAGCGATGACCCGTCCGATGCGCGCATGCTGTACCTCATGGGGCCGCGCCCTGTCGCGCAGGATCTTGCCTGGTTGAAGGCGCGGGCATTGGCCGATCCGAAATGGGCGCAGGCCTATGTCGAGCGGGCAAGGCCTGCGGACGCGCTGGCGTTTCTGGAAGCGACTGACGCCGCCGACAGCAGCGACATGCTCGTCCAGCGCATCGCACTGGCCAATGCGGCGCGCGACAGGGCGGCGGCGGCGCGGGCGCTCGACCGGCTGCTCGACGGCCGCACCCTTTCCGCCCTGCAGTTGAAGGCGGTAGCCGGCGCGCAGGTTCCGCCCGATAGAGCGGCCTATTATGATCTGGCGCTTGTGAACGCCCGCGTCGCCAATAGCGCCTGCGAGCCGTCGGATCGCCTTCGCCTTGCCTGGGACGGCTGGAACAGGGGGGATGCGCGGGCGACCGCCGACCAGTTGAATTTCTATCTTCGCGAACGTCCCGATGACCGGGCAGCGCTGAGCCTGATGGCCGATGCGCAGACGAAGCTGAAGGGCGAAGCCGGGGCCCGTCCCTGGATCGAAAGATCGCTGGCGCTCACCTCGCCGCTTTCGGTGGAGCGGGCGGAACTGCTGACCCGGCTGGGCCGGACGTCGGAGGCGACGGCCATGGTCGAGGCACTGCGCCGGGCCACTCCGGCAGACCGCAAGCTCGACATCATGCTGGCCCGCTTGCTTATCGCTGCGGGTGATCCGGGACGTGCGCGGAAGGTGTTGCGGCCATGACGCCACTGGCCGCCGCCTTGCTGCTGATGGGGCCGCCGCCGCTCATGGTCGCGGCATTGCCGCCCGACACGGATGTGACGGCATCGGAAGTCAGGACTGTGGACCTGCAATGGAGCGGGGACGTGCATCTCGAACTGGAAGACAGCGGCTATGAGCTGGTCGTCCGGTTCGACCGGCCGATTGCCGATGCCGTCCTCAAGGACTTCGCCGCCGCCGCCGGGGCGGACCTGGCGGATTTGCGCTGGAATGACGAGAGTCTGGTTCTGCGCGCCGCCGAGGGGCGGAAGCTGGAGGCGGTGGCGGACAAGCATGGGCTGCACGTCCGTTTCCTGCCCGATGGGGAGCCAGCGCCTGTCTCCCCCATCGCAGGCGAACCGCAAACGTCGCATCTCGACGTCGAACTCGCCATCGCCCGGGCGCAAGCCGATGCCGCCGCCGGCTATCCTGACCTGGCGCGGCGGCGGCTTGCTCCGCTGGCGGCGGCATATCCCGGCGACAAGCGAATCCAGCGCCTGCTGGGCGACATGGAGGTTGCGGAGGGCGCGCTGGCCCTTGGCGCGGCCCGTTATCGCAATCTCGCCGCGGACGATCCCTTTGCCCGGCAGACATTGGCCGAATCGGGCGGCAATGTCGCCGGGGCCGTGACGGCGCGCGGCGGCAAGGTCTTCTGGCAGGCGGAGGCGGGCCTCAATGCGCTGGTGCCGTTCAACAACCGCCTCTCGCTCGGCGCTGGCGTCCGCTGGTTCCGCTCCGAAGCGGACACCGTCCATGGCGCCAACGGCATTCTTGCCAACCGCACGTCCCGCTCCGCCATCGGGGACCTGTTCGCGACCGTCAATCTCGGCGCGGTTTCCCGCATCGAGTTTCAGGGCAGTGCCCAGTTGGACGAAAAGGTGGCGGGCGCCGGCCTTCGGCTGTTCGCCGGTCCTCCCGAAAGGCAGGGAAGGCTGGTCCTCGCCTACCGCCTGCCGGATCTCGCCACGCCTGAGCAATCGACCTTCGGCGGTCATATCAGCCGCGTGGGGATCGGGGGGACGATCCGCCTGACGCCGGAACTGGCGGTGCAGGCGGATGGCGGCTGGAATGGCTATGGATTGACCGGCACCGGCGTCCGGACGCGCAGCATCACCGTGGCGGGCGGCCTCGATTATCTGCTCCGCCGCGGATCGCCATCGCTGGCGGTCAGCTACCGGCTGGATGCGGAATATGTCGGCCGCAGGGCGCTGCGGCCCAATGGCCTTGCCTATATCCCTCTCAGCGACAGGGAAAATCACAGCTTCCAACTGCTGTCCGGCATGTCCTGGACAGGTTGGCAGCTCAGCGGCGCGGCAGGCTGGACCTTCGACCGCAAGGGCAAGACCGACGGCCCCACCGCGAACGTCAGCGCGACCGGGCGGCTGAGCGAGGGCTGGCGCCTTCAGGCGAGCGGCGGGATCAGTTCGATCAGCCGGCCGGGCATTTCGGGACGCCAACTCTATCTGCGCGTGGCGCTCACTCGCTTTCTTGGGAGGCATTGATGCTGAAGAAGCGGCCCATCCTGCTGCAATGCGCGGAAATGCTGATCCTGTTCGCCACGCTGGTGGCGATCGACCAGGGATTGATGAGCGGCAATGCCTTTTCCGACATCAACCCCAATCCCTATTGGCTGCCGGTGCTGGTCATGGCGACGACCTATGGCACCGGATCGGGGCTGGCCGCCGCCGCGATCGCCTCCGCCATCTGGTTCCGCTGGTCGAACCCATTGTCGGGCGCGACGGATCATATCGAACAGCAGCTGCGCCTCTCCATCCAGCCCATGCTGTGGATGGTGACGGCCCTGGTGACGGGCGAGGTGACCGCCAGCCGCAGGAACCGCATTGCCGATCAGGAACGGCAGCATCAGGCGATGGACCGCAACTGGCAGAAGCTGGCGGAAATCATCGCCCGTCTCACCGACACCAACCGCAAGCTGCAGGTCCGGATCGCCACCGGGCAGCGCACGATCGTACAGGCCATGGCTGCCGGTCTCGACCTTTCCAAACCCGATCCGGAAAGCCAGGCCGACGCGGTCGCCCGCCTGATCGCGCTCGCCGCGCAGACGAAGGATTTCACCTTCTACGATGTGCGCGGCGCCCAGGTGACGGCGCGATTCGGCGGCAAGACGGCCCAGGGGCAGGCCCCGGACCTTTCGCGCTCGCCGATGGCGCAGGCGATGCTGGCGACGCCCAGGCCGTTGCGGGCCGATCGTGCCGCCGACCGGCCGCTGCTGTCTGAATGGGGTCTTCTGGCCGTGCCGGTCGCGGGGGCGGAGGAAGGATTGGCGGCCATCATTCTCGTCCACAGCGCCGCCGGGATCAGGATCACGGAGGCCTATGTGGCGCAACTGCTACAGGTTGCAGACCTGCTCGGCAAATGCCCGGCGCTGTTCGGGCGTGAACAGGCCTTTGCGACGAAATGGCTGATGCCGGAAGGAAAAGTGGCTTGATCGCCCTGCTCATCCTGTTTTCGGCTGCCGATCTGTTCCTGCTGTTCACCGGTTTGGCGGTGGGAGAGGGGAGCATCCTCTGGTTCGCGCCCATCCATCTGGCGCTCTCCTGCGCCGCGCTGCTGATCATGATGAAAGGGCTGGATGGGCTGGGCGTGCGCCAGCGTTTCGCCCTGCCGATCGGTGCCGCCATTGGGCCTGCCGGGATGCTGGTCTGCCTGATTCTGGCGCCGCTGGTCCGGCCGTCGAGGCGGAAAAGGCAGATCGCCTATCGGGACGTCCGAACGGGCAAGCGGCGGGACGTCAACGACCTGTCGCCGGTAGAGCGGCTTGGCCGGATACTCGACGATCGTGTGCGTTATCCCGAAAGCGACGAGATCGGTTCACTGGCCACCATGCTCCGCTACGGAAATCTGCAGGCCCGCTACCGGGCCCTGGAAACCGCCGTGATCTCTTTCGAGCCGCGATTGTCCCCCCTCATCGTCATGGCCCTGTCGGACGAGGACCAGACCATCCGGGCGCTCGCCGCCGCTGCGGCCGCGCAGGTCAGCTATAATCTGGCGCAGCAACGCAGCGAATTGCAGGCGAGGATCGCCCCCGCCCAACATCTGGACGATCGCTATGCCCTTGCCATGCTGCTGGCCGATCATGGCTGCTTCAACCAGTTGCTGCCGCAGGGGCAGAGGCTTCGGCTCTGTCAGGACGCGAACAGGAAGCTGGATGAGATTGCCGGCTTGCTGAAGAGCGGTGACATAAGGCGTCGGTCATTGCAGGCGGCGCGCGCCCGGATAAGGCGCGCGCTGGAACGGCATCCGGCAGGCAAAGCCCGGCCCACGCGCAGGGGGGACGTGGAGCCGGCGTCATGATGTCCGAGGGGCAGGACAGCGACATATGCCTGATCGTCGAAGGCGCCTATCCATTTGTCGTCGGGGGCGTTTCCAGCTGGTTGCAGGACCTGATCCTCAGCATGCCCGACCTGCGATTTTCGCTCGTCGCCATCAAGGCGGGCAATGGCGCGCAGCCCTGGCGCATGGCGCCGCCGCCCAATGTCGTCGAAGTGGTGGAAATCCCGCTGCTGATCGAACCTTGCCTGCCGCGCCGCTATCCGGCGTCGCAGATGAAGCGGATCGGCCGCCTGCTGCTCGCCTTCCTGTCGACGGGCGGCAAGGATGAACTGATCCGTCTGCGGCAGGCGCTGGAAGGATTGAAGCCGTGCCCCGGCGCGGGCGATCTCCTCTCCAATCCGGAGATATTCGACCTCTTCACCCATTATTACGACACGGCTTTCCGCTCGGCCTCCTTCCATCATTTCTTCTGGGCGATGCGGGTGCTGCTGGGCGGGCTGCTCAAGATGCTGCTCGCGCCCTTGCCGAAAGCGCGGGTCTATCACACCATATCCACCGGCTTTGCGGGCCTGATGGCTGCGCGAGCCGCCTATGAGACCGGCCATCCCGCCTTCATCACCGAACATGGAATCTACATGCTGGAACGGCAGATAGAGATCATGATGGCCGACTGGATCGGGGACCAGATCGAAACCGGGCTGACGCTCGACCGGGAAGGGCATGATCTGCGCGACCTGTGGCTGGCGGTCTTCCAGACCTATACCCGCGCCTGCTACGACGCCTGCGACCCGATCATCGCGCTGTACGGGGCCAACAACCAGACGCAGCGCCGCCTGGGCGCCCGGCAGGAACGGCTGCGCGTCATTCCCAACGGCATCGATGCGGAGCGCTTCGCGTCGATGGAGCGCGCCTGCGATCCCGCCCGGCCGCTGGTGACGCTGATCGGCCGGGTCGTGCCGATCAAGGACGTCAAGACCTTCATCAGGGCGGCGGCGCTGGTCCTGACGGACATGCCCGAAGTCCGCTTCGCCATATTGGGGCCGCTCGATGAGGATGCGGACTATGCCGCAGATTGCGAGGCGCTGGTCGCTGAACTGGGCATCGGCAATGCGGTGCAATTTGCCGGGCGGGTCAATGTCGCGGAATGGCTGCCCCGGATCGACCTGATCGTCCTCACCAGCCTGTCGGAAGCCCAGCCGCTCGTCATATTGGAAGGGGGCGCGTGCGGGGTGCCGGTGGTCGCGCCCGATGTCGGCAGTTGCCGGGAAATGATCGAGGGGCGGGCGCCTGGGATCGACCGGCCGGGCGGCATCGTCACCGAACTGGTCAACCCGGAGGGCACGGCGGCGGCGATCCTGCATCTGCTGCGCTCGCCTTCCTTGCGCCGGGCGATGGGCGAAGCGCTGCGCGAGCGGGTCGTGCGGGATTATGACCGCAGCGCCATCATCGCGGAATATCGGCACATCTACGAGGCGCTTGGCGCGCGGGTCCGCTTTTCCGAACTGCAATGACCGTCTGGCTCAATGCTCCCGGAAGGACAGCCAGAGCGACTGGGTCAGCGGCTCCAGCGCATATTGGAGCGCGGTCCGCCGCCGCAGCGGCACCAGAACCTGCACCGGCATCCCTGCCTTCAGGCTGAAATCCTTCCCCCGCACGCTCCTGATCCTGTCCAGTTCCTTCGGCGGCACCATCACCTCTGCGGTGTAGAAGGAGACCCCCGCCTTTTCATCCTGGAAGCTGTCGGCCGAAAGCCGCGTGATCCGGCCGTCCATGATCGGCAGGTCGCGTTCATGCAGGCTGCTGAACCTGATCTGCGCCTGCTGCCCCACTTTCAGGTCGTCAATGTCTTCCGGCGAAATCCGCGCCTCTATGACGAGGCCCGCCCGGTCGGGAACGATGTCCATCAGCTTCTGGCCGGCGGAAATGACGCCGCCGACAGTGAAGACGTTGAGGCCGACGATGGTGCCGGTGGCGGGTGCGCGGATTTGCAGCCGGGCAAGCTGATCCCTGGCGGCGCGATATTTGGGCAGCACTTCGTTGAGCGAGAATTCGACGTCGCGCAATTCCGATGAGGCGCGTTCCTTATAGGCCTTTTCCGCTTCGAGCGCCTTCAGCCGGTTTTCCCCCGCTTCCGCCCCGGACCGGGCGATGCTGGCGGAAAATTGCCCCTCCTGTCCCTGAAGATCGGCCCTTGCGCGTTCCAGGGCCCTGATCCGGGATTGGGACACAAACCCCTTTTCCGCCACGCCGCGCAGGCTCTCCAGTTCCTCTCCGATCAGGCGGGCCTGCTCTGAAGAGGCCGCCAGTTGCGAACGATAGCCGCGCGCCGTCTGCTGCACCTGACTGGCCTGCTGGCGCAGCACGCCGGTCTGCGCCGCCAGTACGGAGTTGCGCGCGTCGAACTGGGTCAGCTGAAGGCGGATCGCCTCCTCCGCATCCGCCTTCAGCTGACCCTTCAGCATCGCAAATTCGGCAGGCCACAGGACATGGCTTGCGCCAAGCTGCTCGGCAATCAACCTTGCCCGCTGCGCCTTCAATTCGATATATTGCGTGCCGAATATGCGCGCCTGCGCCCGCACCTCGGCGGAGGCCAGTTCCATCAGCGGCTGGCCTTGGCTGACATGCTGGCCTTCCTTCACGAAGATCGCGCCCACCACGCCGCCGTCGCGATGCTGCACCGATTGTCGCTGGCCCGACACGGTGAGCCGCCCTGGCGCATAGGCGGCCGCATCGAGCCGCGCAAAGGCCGCCCAGCCGAGAAACAGGACGAAGAACAGCGCCGCGATGATCATGCCGGCGCGCATGTCGCGCTCAGGCCGATCATCGATGATCTCCGCGCCGTTTCCGGCGGGATAGTAAAGCTCGACGGCGCCGGCCGCATCCCTGATCTGAATAGTTCCCATGGCGCCTTACCCCTCCGCCGTCTGGGGAGCGGGACGTTCTTCCGACCGGATCGCCTTCAAACGGCCCAGCACGTCGTCGCGTGCGCCAAAGGCCTCGACCCTTCCGTCACGCATCACCATGATCTTGTCGACCACGCCCAATATCCCCATGCGATGGGCGACGATGATGACGGACGCATTCCTTTTCTTGAGGTCGGCCAGCGTCGCGACCAGCCGCACCTCTCCCTCAGCGTCGAGATGCGCATTGGGTTCGTCCAGAAAGACCAGCGGCGGCGCACCGTAGAGCGCCCGCGCAAGACCGACGCGCTGCGCCTGCCCGGCGGAAAGGCCGCGTCCGCCCCAACCGAGCGTCAGATTATAGCCGCCCGGCAGATGCTGGATCATGTCATGCGCGCCGCTCAGCCGGGCGGCTTCGATGGCGGCATTGTCTATCGCTTCCTCATCGTCCGACAGGAAATTGCCGAAGCGGGCGATATTCTCCTTGATGGTCCCGGCGAACAGGGACGTGTCCTGCGGCAGATAGCCGACGAAGCTCGCCAGTCGCTCCGATTCCCAGTCCTGGATGTCCGCGCCGTCATAGCGGATCGATCCGCGCAGCGGCCGCGCCGCGCCGGACAGCATGCGCAGCAGGGTCGATTTGCCCGCGCCGCTGGGTCCGACAATGGCGATGACCTCCCCCGGCTCCACCGTGAAGCTGATGTCGGCCAGCACAGGTCTTTCCTGGCCCGGGTTGAAACAGGTCAGATGTTCGACCGCGATGTGGCCGTTCGGCGCGGGCAACCGGGTGAGGGCGATGTCGGCATCCCTCGCGGCCAGCAGATCGTTGAGTGTCGCATAGCTCGCCCGCGCATGGACGACGCTGCGCCACGCGCCCAGCAATTGGTCGATCGGCGCCAGCGCCCGGCCGACCAGAAAGGAGGAAGCGAAGATCGCGCCCGCCGAAATCTGGTCGTTGATCGCCAGCCACGCACCCAGGCCCAGCGCCAGCGATTGCAGGGCGAGGCGGATGAACTTGCTGATGGCGACATAGTGCCCGCCCGCGAAGCTGGCATGGGCCTGGAGGTTCAGCATCGCCCGGCGTTCGAGCAGGTGCCGACGGACCAGCGCGTTCCGCATGCCGAGCGCGCGGATCACCTCCGCGCCCGCGATCGTCTGTTCCTGGCTGACATAGGCCTTGTTGGCGGCGTCATTGGCCTGCTTCAGCGGCGCATTTGTACGCCTTTCATTGCAAAGCGCGATGAAGAGGAGCGCGCCGCCGCCGGCCACCGCCATGGCCGCAATGGCCGGATGGATCAGGAAGCAGACGACGACATAGATGGGGCTCCAGGGAAAATCGAAGATCGACAGAATCGTCGGCCCGGTCAGCGTCTGGCGGAGCGTGTCGAACTCCCGGAGGGCCTGTCGGTTCATCGCCTCGCCCGTCGAGCCGCGTCCGCTCAGCGTCGTGTCGAGCAGCAGCCCCGAAAGCTGCCGGTCGAAGCGGATGCTGGCCCGCACCAACAGGCGGGAGCGCACCTGCTCCAGCAGCGCGAGCGTGCCGATCACGAAGATGATGATGATTGTCAGGAAGAACAGGGTAAGTCTGCCCTGTCCCGTCACGACCCGATCATAGATTTGCAGCATGTAGAGAACGGGTCCGATATAAAGGACGTTCATCAATGCGCTGAATATCAAGGAAGAAAGAAAGTGGCGCCTGCATGATGACAGGGCAGCCTTCATCGGAGCGGATGGTTTATGAAGGTCACGCAACATAAGTTCCGCCTCGCCCCCATGTCGCGCCATGCTGTCGGCGCTATGTCCTATGCTTTGCTTATACTATCCTGCTGATTTTCGGTAAATATAACCAATAGCATAGGTGCACATGCGTGCCGTAATGGCCCGGCCCGCCGCCAAGGCTCCAACCGGGTCAGGCGGTGGCGATCCGGATCAGCGCCTGCACATCGACATGCTCTTCCAACTGCATTGCGATCTGGTCCAGCGCTTCATGCACCGAAGCCTGATAATCCTCCGATGTGGCTTCATGCCCCAGGCGGGATAGAAAGGCGGCGCGCAGCGCGGTGCTGGCGAACAGGCCGTGGACATAGGTGCCCATCACCGTGCCGTCTCCGCTCGATGCGCCATCGGGACGACCGCCCTCCAGCATTGCGAATGGGCGCGCGCAATCGGCGCCGTCCGTCCGTCCGACATGCATCTCATAGCCCGAAAAGGCCTGGCTCATGGCGGTTCCGTCGGTCCTTTCCAATGTCTTGACCTGCGTCAGCCGGGTTTCCACGTCCAGCAGGCCAAGCCCCTCGATGCCGCCAGGCGGCCCCTCGATCCCGTCCGGATCGTCTATCCTGCGGCCCAGCATCTGGTAACCGCCGCATATCCCCAATATCGGCCGCCCGCGCCGGCGATGGGCGAGAATGTCGATGTCCCATCCCTGATCACGGACCGCCTGCAGGTCGGCGATCGTCGCCTTGGAACCCGGCAGGATGATGAGCGCGGCCTCCGCCGGAATGGGCTGGCCCGGCGGCACCATCATGACTTCGACGCCCGGCTCCAGTTTCAGCGGGTCCAGATCGTCGAAATTGGCGATCCGGGGCAGGATGGGGCAGGCGATCAGCAGCTTTTCGTGGCCGCCGCCCTGCCGGCGTTCGAGCACCACGGCATCCTCGCTGGGTAAGCGGCTGGCCTGGCCGAGCCAGGGGATGACGCCAAAGCCCTTCCAGCCGGTCAACTGCTCGATATGGCGATAACCATCCTCGAACAGCGCGGGGTCGCCCCGGAACTTGTTGATCAGGAATCCCCGGATCATCGCCGCATCGGCGGGATCGATGACTGCCCTTGTTCCGGCGACGGCCGCGATCACGCCGCCGCGATCGATGTCGCCCACCAGGATCACCGGCACATTCGCGGCCCGCGCAAAGCCCATATTGGCGATGTCGCCGGCGCGCAGGTTCACCTCTGCGGGCGATCCGGCGCCCTCCACCACGACAATGTCGCATTGCGCCTGCAAGCGGCGGTAGCTGGTCAGTACGGCCTCCAGCAATTCGCCGCGCGCAGACCGGAAATTTTCGCTGCCTAGCTTGCCGCGCACCAGGCCATGGACGACAAGCTGGGACGTGCGGTCGGCCTGCGGCTTCAGCAGCACCGGGTTCATGTCCGTATGCGGCTCGATTCCTGCCGCCATGGCCTGAAGAGCCTGCGCCCGCCCGATTTCTCCGCCATCGGCGGTGACGGCGGCATTGTTGGACATATTCTGCGGCTTGAAGGGCCGGACGCTGTATCCGCGCCGCACCAGCGCGCGGCAAAGGCCCGCCACCAGCAAGGATTTGCCGACGTCCGAACCCGTTCCCTGAAGCATGATCGCAGCCATGACGCCGCTCCTGCATGGAGCGGGCGGCAGATACAAGTTAAATGGCGCTGTGCCGCATCTCCACGGCGTCCAGGATCATGCCGCCGGCCATGAAGACGCTGCCGGTGCAGGCCAGCGCCAGCAAATGCCCCCCGGTGCCGGGATATTGCTGCATGTAGACGAAGCCGCGCTCGGTGGCGCCAAGGGCCAGGGCGTAAATCACCAGAAACGCCTCGAACTTGGTCTTGATCGTGAAGAGGCGCTTGATCCGTTCCATCCGGTCCCACTCGGCTTGCCCGCCGTCAGGGGATTAGATCGCCTGAAAGTTGCAAATGGTCAACAACCGTTAACCATGATTGTTCGATGCGGGCGATCAGCCGGGTATCGGCCAGATCCTCTGGCGCTATGGCTTCTGGCCAATAGTTGCGGACGATGTCGGCAATGCCGTCCAGCTTCGCCTCGTCCACCAGGAAGCGGGGATCGATATTGGCAGGATCGGCCACCACGCGCAGGCGCAGGCAGGCAGGACCGCCGCCATTGGCCATGGATTGGCGAACGTCGACGGGCACGAGCTTGCGAATGGGGCCGTTGCCCGCGACCATCTCCTCCAGCCAGTTCCAGATGGCGGGCATATCCCGCGCCTCCGTCGGCAGGATCAGCGCCATGCCTGTCCCGGGCAAATTCGAAGGGTCGCCCGTGGGCAAGGTGACGAGCTGCGCATTGAAGATATAGCTGCGGATCGCGTCTGACAGGCTGATGGCGCTGGCGGGAACCTCCACGATCTCCACCGACGGCAGCCTGGCGCGGAGATCGGCGTAGAAGCGCTCCTTGTCCGCAAAGGCATGTTCATGCGTGAAGAGCACGCGTTCGTTGGCGACGGCGACCACGTCATTGTGGAAGGCGCCCGCCGCGATCGCTTCCTCCGACTGCATGACGAACAGCGTGCGATCCGGATCGAGCCGGTGCAGCCGGGCGACGGCCTTGCTCGCCTCGACATGCTGGCGGGCGGGAAAGGGGCCGCCGGACTGGCCATAGACGAACACCTCGACGCCTGCCTCGCCATGGCTGTCGCACAGGCGCATGTGATTGGCCGCGCCCTCGTCGCCGAAGGGGGCGGGGACAGGGCCATGCACGGCGAAGGCGTTCCGGTCGGAAAAGGCAAGGCGCAACTGGGCCAGCGTCTGCGGCCATTCATGGCTGCGATGCGGCATGGTGACGAGATTGGCGACGGTCAGGTGCGTGCGCCCATCGGCCGTATCGGCCGCCGGCGAAACGGTCGCGGCATTGGCGGCCCACATGGAGGAGGCCGACATGGCGGCGGCGCGGATATGCGCCTCCGCATTGCCGACATCGGTCCCGAGGGCTGACAGCCAGGCGCCATCCGGCCGCCACTGGGGCAGGAACAGCCCCTGCGGCAGCCCGAGGCGAAGGTTGGACCGCATCTTCTCTATCCCCTGGAGCGCCGCCGCTCGGGGATAGGAGATGGCGCCCGCGTTGCGCGCGGAGGCAAGGTTGCCCAGGCTGAGGCCCGCATAATTGTGGCTGGGACCCACCAGGCCGTCGAAATTGATCTCCCTTGCCGTCATGCCCGTTCCGCCATGGTGAATGTCTGTCCCGGTTCCACCCCCAGCAGGTCCGCGGAAGCCCGGTCGAGCGATATGCCGCCATCCTCCCGTTCCGTCACGAAGCCATAGGTGCAGCGGAAATCCGCGAGCCGTCCGGTGGTCACCAGCATCTTGTCTCCGCCCTTTTCGTGCACCGCGCCCAGCACCGCGTCGGAGGCATGGGCGATGGTGCGCAGCGAATTGATTTGCCCCACCATCGTCGGTCCGCCGTCGAATATGTCGACATAGCCGGGATTGGTGAAGCCCTCCGTCTCCAGCATGCGCATGGCCGCGCGGCCATTGGGGTGGGGCATGCCGATGACGCCGCGCGCGGTGTCGGTCAGCATGGCGGTGTAGATCGGCGTCTTCGGCATCAGGTCGGCGATGAACTGGTTGCCGTTCACCGCGTTGAACTCGTCCGCCTCCTGAAAGCTCATGCCGAAGAAGCGCCCCGCGAGGCCGTCCCAGAAGGGGGAACCGCCTGCCTCGTCGATCACGCCCCGCAGTTCTGCGATGATCCGCTCTCCGAAGCGGGCGCGATGGTTGCGGATATAGAGATAGCGGCTGCGCGCCAGCAGCAGACCCAGCCCCTCCGCACGCTCGCGGGGGTGAAGGAACAGGCCGCCCACTTCCGTCGACCCTTCCAGATCGGTGACGAGCGAGAGCATCTCCGCCCTGAAGGTGCGCGAAAGCTCCCGGCTATGTTGGGTGAGAACGCCCAGCCGATAGGAATAGAAGGGCCAGCTTTGCCCGACCTTGCTGAATATCTGGCAGGTGCCGCGGACCTGACCCGTCTGGCTGTTTTCCAGCACCATGACGATCAGTTCGTCCTCGACCCCTTCGCCTTGCCGGGCCAGCGCCTGTTCCGTCCGCTCCAGCTTCGCGGCAAGCGACTTCCGGTCCGGCGGCAGGTTGGTGAACCCGCCCCCGGTCAGCTTCGCCATTTCATAAAGGGTCTGCAAATCGTCGGCGCGCGCTGTGCGCATGAAAAAACTCACGCCTTCATCCCCCCGGTGAAATGCCCCTGGACGATGCGGAGCAGCGCCAGGGCCGATAGTTGCGCCCGTTCGGCCAGGCTGTCGACGATCAGATATTCCGAATCGCTGTGGATATTGCCGCCCCGCACGCCCATGGTGTCGACCACGGGCACGCCGCAGGCCGCGATATTATTGCCGTCGCACACCCCGCCGGTATCCCGCCAGGCGATGGAAAGGCCCAGGTCCGCGCCGCATTGCCGGACGAGCCCGAACAAGGCTTCCGCCCGCCCATCCATCGGCTTGGGCGGCCGGCCGAAGCCGCCATGCCGATGAAGCGTCACCTCATGCTCCAGGGCGATCCGCGCCATGGCGTCCTTCAGCAGTTCGTCTGCGGCCTGCTCGTCGGCAGGCGTCTTCGGACGGAAATTGACGTGCAGAACCGCGTGGTCCGGCACGACATTATTGGGACTGCCGCCCTCGATCCGCGCGGGATTGCAGGAAAAGCCGCCGCCGCTCGCCGCCTTTAGCCGCAACGCCAGGTCGGCGGCCGCGAGCAACGCGTTGCGGCCATCCTGCGGATTGCGCCCGGCATGCGCGCTTCGTCCGGTGACGACGATGGCGAAGTTGCCGCTGCCGGCGCGGGCCCCGGCCAGCGTGCCGTCGGGCAGGGCCGGTTCATAGGTGAAGGCCGCGATCTTGCCCGTCGCGACCTGCCGCAACAGCGCCGCCGAGGAAGGGCTGCCGACCTCCTCATCGCTGTTGATGATGACGTCATAGCCCAGCCGCCTTGCATCCGGTGCGGTTTCCACCGCGCGCAAGGCCGCCAGCATGACGGCGATCCCGCCCTTCATGTCCGCGACGCCCGGTCCGTTCAGCGTCGCCGGATCGATCCACCGCAGCGCCTGAAAGCCATGGTCGGCGGGGAAGACCGTATCCATGTGCCCGGTGAGCAGGATCTGCACCGGAGCCTCCGGCCTGACCGAGAGGCGCAGGTGGCTGCCATGCGCGACCATCGCCAGACGGCCGTCGGGGCGGACGGTTTCCACCGGCTCTGGATCGACAAGGGACATCGCGCCCGGCAGGCCGGCGAAGGCATCGGCAAGCATGGCCGCCATGGCCGCAAGACCGGGAAGATTGCGCGACCCGCTGTTCACCGCCGCCCATTTTTCAGTCTGGGCGAGCATGGGCGCGTCGGCGGCGCTTTCCATGACGCTCCGTTCGAACGACGAAATGCCTCTCATCCTGACGACCCTATCAGAGCGGAGGGCGCGCCTCCACCCCTGGTCCTGAAAGTCGGCGACCGCTTAGAAATCATAGGTGAGGGTCAGGCGACTCATCGTGTCCGAATCCCGCGCCGACAGCAGCGTCTCCGATTCATATTGCACATTGTAGGAAAAGGCTGCCGACCAGCGTGTTCCCACCTTCGTCACCAGCGAGGTTAGCGAATTCAGCGTATAGACGTCGCTTTCGGCATAGCCGGAGGCTGTCTGCCTGAAGGTCAGCGCAGGGGTCAGGCGCCAGGCGAAGTCCATGGACGCACGGGCGCCCAATTTGGTCTCCCGCTCTCCGGTCACATATTTGGCATGGCGGATCGAAGGACCGGCATCCAGCGAGAGGTCGACCGGATCGCTGACGATCAGCTTGTAACCGATGCCGGCCGAGGCGGTGTAGCGCGCGTTATAGCCGATCGACGTATCCCGCTCGAACTGCGTCAATCCATAGGCGAAGCCCCGTGGATCGAATTCATAGCGGGGCTCATAGCTGGCGGTATAGCGTTCGCGCGAGGTCACGCCGTTGGCGCGCCGGTAATCGACGCTGGCGGCCAGCTTGTGCGACCATTGGATGCCGGTGCGCTTGACCGCTGCGCTGGCGCTGATGCCGATTTCGCTGGTGGAGCCGGTGGAGCGGAAGCCGCCCGCTTCGATCTTGCCCGTCCACAATTCCGTGAAGCGCGCCTCGCGGATCACGGTTTCCTGCGTCGCCTTGGTCCGTTCCTTCCAACTGTTGACCATGCGCTGAATCTCGTCGGCGGAACCGGGATTGGTCTGCTTGGCGATCTTCGCGACGGTCGCGATCTCGGTCTCATTGCCGTTGGCGATGGCCGCCTCCAGCATTTCCCGCACCGATGGCGGCAGGAGCACGGGGTAATCGGCGAGCGCCGGGGTGGAGAGGAAGAGGGGCAGAACGGCCAGCCAGTAACGCATGCGCCTTCTCATACCGGCATGGCGGCGGATTTTAACCCTTGTTTTCAGATCAAATCCCTGAATTCCTGGAGAATATCCCGATACAGCTTGCGCTTGAACGGCACGATCAGGTCAGGCAGGCTCTCCGGCTCCGTCCATTTCCATTCGCGGAATTCAGGATGCGCCGTCTGGATGTCGATGTCCTCATCCGACCCCAGGAAACGCGCAAGGAACCAATATTGCCGCTGGCCGCGATATTTGCCGCCCCACAGCTTGCCGATCAGTTCCGGCGGCAGATCGTAGAAATGCTCTTCGCGCGCCTTGGCGATGATCTCCACATGCTCGCGAACGATGCCGGTCTCCTCGTTCAGTTCCCGAAGGGCAGCCGCCTTCATATCTTCGCCGTCGTCGATGCCGCCCTGTGGCATCTGCCAGGCTTCCACCGCATTATCGATCCGCTGACCGACGAAAACCTTGCCATCCATGTTGACGAGCATGACACCGACGCATGGCCGGTAGGCGAGTTCTGAATCATTCGGCATCGAAGCCATCATAGTCCCTGGTCGTTAATCCCGACAAGCCATCCGGGGGCTCCAGCCCGCCCGTCGCTTTGTGCAGTGCAAGAATAAGCGGGGCGGGGCGGCGCGTCCATGCCGGAAAAATCCTGACGCGGCGATTTGTGCTGTGCATCGCTTCAAATGGGCGGGGGCTTGGAACATCGGGCGGCCCATGGCATGCCCGATCGCATGTCAGACCCCGTAATTCTCTGGTTTCGTCAGGACCTGCGCCTTGCCGATCAGGCCGCACTGGCAGCCGCCGTGCAGGAAGGGCCGGTGATTCCCGTCTATGTGCTGGACGATCAGGCGCCGCGCCAATGGAAGATGGGCGGAGCGTCGCGCTGGTGGCTGCACCATAGCCTGAAGAGCCTGGACGAAAATCTTCGGGAGAAGGGATCGCGCCTGATCCTGAGGCAGGGAAACTGCATCGATCAGATCGTCCAGATCGCTGAGGAAACGGGCGCCCGGCGCGTGCATGCCCTGCATCATTACGAACCCTGGTGGCGCAATGCGGAGAAGGCGCTCGCCAAAAGGCTGGAGCTGTGCCTGCATGACGGCACATTGCTGCTGCCGCCCGGCGCGGTGCGGACGGGCGAAGGAAACAGCTATCGGATCTATACCCCCTTCGCCCGCGCCGTGATGGAGCATATGCCGCCGGCCGAACCGGTTCGCGCGCCTTCGCGCATCGGTGCGCCAGGACGTTGGCCGAAAAGCGATTCGGCGGACCAATGGGACCTTTTGCCGACCAAGCCGGATTGGGTCAGGGCCTTTTCACGCGACTGGACTCCTGGGGAAGCGGGGGCGCGGGCCAATGTCGCCGCCTTTCTCGACCAGGTGGCGGATTATGACAGGGCCAGGAACCTGCCCTCGCTGGAGGGGAGCTCTCGCCTGTCGCCGCACCTCCATTTCGGGGAGGTCTCCCCCGCCTATGTCTGGCGCCGGGTTGCCGGAGCGCCCGGCGATGCGACGACCTTCCTCAAGGAACTGATCTGGCGCGACTATGCCCATACGCAGATATGGGCCATGCCCGCCTATGGATCGGAAAATGCGCGGCCAGCCTTCGACGCGATGCCCTGGCGCGATCTTCGCGAGGCTGGTGCCGATTTCAAGGCGTGGAAGACAGGGCGCACGGGCTATCCCATTGTCGATGCCGGCATGCGGCAGCTCTGGACGACGGGCTGGATGCATAATCGGGTGCGCATGATCGCGGCCAGCTTCCTGATCAAGCATCTGCTGATCGACTGGCGGCATGGGGCGCGCTGGTTCTGGGATACGCTGGTCGATGCGAGCTACGCCAATAATAGCGTCAACTGGCAATGGGTTGCAGGCAGCGGCGTCGATGCCAATATCTTCTCGCGGATCATGGCGCCCCTGACCCAGTCGGGAAAGTTCGACGCCGCAGACTATATCAGGGCCTGGGTGCCGGAACTGGCGCATCTGAACGATGACATCATTCACGACCCCGAAGCGCATGACGCGCGTCCGTCCGATTATCCGGCCAAGTGCATCGGTCATCGGGAGGGGCGTGAACGGGCTCTCGCCGCATGGCGCGGGATCAGGCCATGATTGCGACGCGGTAAACCATCGGGCAGAGTGGAAGCATGAACGCCATTGAACCCCGTCGTGGCCGGGCCGCAGTGCCGGTCAGGCGACCGCTGGAGCGCCGCAGCCATGGCTGGCCGGATCGTCTCGCCGCCCGGCAGTTCCACAAATTGCTCGACCGCATCGACCTTGGGCTCGAACAGGGTTCTTTGCTCGCCATTCTGCCGGACGGCAGCCGGCGCCTGCTCGGCGGCCGCGCAGCGGGACCGGAATGCGAGGTTCATCTGCTGCGCTGGCGGGCGCTGATTCGCCTGATCGCCGGGGGATCGGCGGGCTGGTACAGGGCCTGGGCCCGGGGAGAGTGGACTAGTCCCGATCCGGTTCCGCTCTTCGCCCTGTTCATGGCCAATGCCGCCAGCCTGGGCAATGTCGCCCGGCCGCATGGACCGGCACGCTGGATCGGGCGCGCGTTCCATTGGGCGCGCCGCAACAGCCGCAAGGGTTCGCGGCGCAACATCGCCTATCATTATGATCTGGGGAATGATTTCTACCAGCCATGGCTCGACAAGGGCATGCATTATTCCAGCGGCCTGTTCCGCGACCCGGACGACCGGATCGAAAGCCTGGAGCGGGCGCAGCAGCGGAAGGTCGACGCCATTCTCGACCGGCTCGACATCGGCGATGGCGATTCGCTGCTGGAAATCGGCTGCGGCTGGGGCGGCTTGGCCGAACAGGCGATGGCGCGTTGCCCGATCCGTTATGACGGGCTGACCCTGTCTGTGGAACAGGCGCATTTCGCACGTGACCGCCTGGGCTCGGGAGCGAACATCATATTGCGCGACTATCGCGACGCGCAGGGGCAATATGACGCCATTGCCAGCGTGGAAATGGTGGAGGCAGTCGGGCAACGTTACTGGCCGGCCTATGTCGGGGCGATCGAGCGTCTGCTTAAGCCCGGTGGGCGGGCGGCCATACAATATATATTGATCGATGACGCCATCTTCGAAGGCTACGCCCGGGGCGCGGATTTCATCCAGACCTATATCTTCCCCGGTGGCATGCTGATTTCGGAAAGCCGTTTCCGGGCCTTGGCCGAAGCGAATGGTTTGGAGTGGCGTGATGTACGCCGCTTCGGTCTGCACTATGCCGAAACGCTGCGGCGGTGGCGCGAACGCTTCGACCGGGCGGTCGACAGGGGATGGTTGCCGGCCGGTTTCGACCAGCATTTCGTCGATCTATGGCGCTATTATCTGATGTATTGCGAAGGCGGCTTTCGCGGCGGCACCATCGATGTCGCGCAGGTCACGCTGGTGAAGCCGGCTTAGGGCGGGAGGAATTCAGTTCGGCTAGAGCGTTTTCCAAGCAGATGGAATCATCTGCTGACTCGAAAAACGCGATAAAACAAAAACTTAGAGCAGTCGAGCCGATGCAATCGGATCGGAATCTGCTCTAGCGGCCTTGGCGGGTGGATGGGGGAAGTGCCATGCCCGCAACCGGCCAATCCAGTCATCCCCAAGGCTCAGCCTCTAATCGATACGCGTCCGGTATCCGTCGGGCGTGTCCGCAATCACCAGATCGAGAATCGCCTGACCCACGGCAGCCGGTTCCTTGAGCGTCGCCGGGTCTTCACCCGGAAAGACCCGCGCCCGCATCGCTGTACGGGTGGCGCCCGGATCGACGATATGGGTGCGGATGGCGGAGATGTTCTTCACTTCTTCGCCATAGGCGCCGACCAGGGTTTCGAGCGCCGCCTTCGAAGCGCCATAGGCGCCCCAATAAGCGCGCGGCGTCGCGCCGACCGAAGAGGTGATCGCCACCACGCGCGCATCGCCGCTCGCCCGCAGCATGCCGTCGAACGCCGCGATCAGCGCCTGGGGCGCGGCGACGTTGAGCGTCAGCAACCGGGCGAATTCCTTGGCGTCGATGGCTGGAACCGAAGCCAGGCTGCCCAGCGTCGCCGCGTTCAGGACCAATATGTCCAGCGCCTGCCAGCGACCCGAAATGGCATGCGCCAATCGCCCGATGCTTTCGCCGTCGATGAGGTCCAGCGGCGCGATGGTCGCATTGCCGCCGCCCTCGTGAATGCGATCCTCCACCTCTTCCAGCCCGCCCGTGGTGCGGGCGGTCAGGATGACATGGGCGCCGGCGGCGGCGAGCGCTTCCGCAGTGGCGGCGCCGATGCCGCGGCTCGCTCCGGTGACGAGGGCGAGCTTACCGGAAAGGGGTTGGCCGGAAAGGGGTTGGGTCGACATGAATATCCCTCATGGGGTCAGGAAGGAGCAAGCCCGAGGCCGCAAAGCGTCGGGCTGTCCGTCCAGCGGTAGGAAAGGCGTTCAGACCACTCGTTCGGCCAGCAGTTCGAGCTGGTTCTGAACCACGGCTTCGTCCTGGTCGGTCAGAGTGGTGGGATAGTCGCCGGTGAAGCAGGCGTCGCAATATTGCGGCCGTATGTCGGCGCGCTTCGCCTCGCCCAAGGCCTTGTACAGGCCGTCGATCGAGATGAAGGACAGGCTGTCGGCATGAATGAAGTCCTGCATCCCGCCAATGTCCAGACGGTGCGCCAGCAGCTTGGTCCGTTCCGGCGTGTCGACGCCATAGAAGCAGCTATGCTTGGTCGGCGGACTGGCGATGCGCATGTGCACTTCCTTGGCGCCTGCCTCGCGCATCATCTGCACGATCTTGAGCGAAGTGGTGCCGCGCACGATCGAATCGTCGATCAGGACGATCCGCTTGCCCTCGATCAGGGCGCGATTGGCGTTATGCTTCAGCTTCACGCCCAGATGGCGGACCTTGTCGCCCGGCTGGATGAAGGTGCGCCCGATATAGTGCGAGCGGATGATGCCCAGCTCGAAGGGAATGCCCGATTGCTGGGCATAGCCGATTGCTGCCGGAACGCCGCTGTCGGGCACGGGGATGACGAAGTCCGCCTCGACCGGATTTTCGATGGCCAGTTGTGCGCCGATCGCCTTGCGGACCGAATAGACGCTGGAGCCGTCCACGACCGAATCGGGACGGCTGAAATAGACATGTTCGAAGATGCAGGGCCGGGCATGGGTGTCGCCGAAGGGACGGTGGCTGCGCACCTCGCCGTCATGGGTGACGATGACCAGTTCGCCCGGTTCGATGGAGCGGACATGCTCCGCGCCCACCACATCGAAGGCGACGGTTTCCGAAGCGAAGATGATCGAATCGCCCAGCTTGCCCATGACCAGCGGCCGGATGCCCAGCGGGTCGCGGCAGGCGACCATGCCTTCGGGCGTCATGACGATCAGCGAATAGGCGCCCTCGACCTGCTTCAGCGCATCGATGAACTTGTCGAGCAGCGTGCGATAGGTGGACGTGGCGACCAGATGGATGATGACTTCCGTGTCCGAGGTCGACTGGAAGATGGAACCGCGGCGGATCAGTTCCCGCCGCAGCTTCATGGCGTTGGAGATGTTGCCGTTATGCGCGACGGCGAAACCGCCCGAACTCAGTTCCGCATAAAGCGGCTGGACATTGCGGAGCGATGTCTCGCCGGTGGTGGAATAGCGGACATGGCCGCAGGCGGCGGTGCCGGGAAGGCCCCGAATCACTTCGTCGCGGTCGAAATTCCCGGCCACATGCCCCATCGCCCGATGGGTGTGGAAATCATGGCCGTCCCAACTGGTGATGCCCGCGGCTTCCTGGCCGCGATGCTGGAGCGCGTGAAGGCCAAGTGCCACCATGGCGGAGGCGGTTTCAGCGTTGAAGACGCCGAAAATGCCGCATTCCTCACGCAATTTGTCGTCATCGAACGGGTTGGTCGTAAACATGGGTTTTTGATGGTCCACTGCCGATCCTGTGCGCCCTCATCGGGACGGCTTTCGCGCGCATATAGTGCGTCGGCGACGATTTGTCGCCTGCCTGTCACAAAAAAGGGACGCGATACCCACCGGCCGCTATTTTCCAGCGATGAAATTGGGAAAAAGGCCTACTGGCCTTGAGCCATTGGGGAGGCTAATAGCCTCTTCTCATGCATCGTTTCGCCAATCCTGCACGCTTCCTCAAAATTGCCCGGCCGTTGACCGCCTGGCTGTTCTGGCCGGGGCTGATCCTGCTGCTGGCCGGCGCCGGCTGCGGCCTGTTCGTGACCCCGGCGGACTATCTTCAGGGGGATACGGTGCGCATCCTCTACATTCATGTGCCGGCTGCGTGGCTGGGCATGGGCGGATGGACCGGAATCGCCGTCGCTGCCCTCATGCAGCTCGTCTGGCGCCATCCGCTCGCGGCCGTCGCGGGCCGGGCCATCGCCATGCCGGGCGCTTTCTTCACGGCGATCTGCCTTATCACCGGATCGATCTGGGGCCGGCCGACCTGGGGCACATGGTGGGAATGGGACGGACGCATGACCTCCATGCTGGTGCTGTTCTTCCTCTATCTCGGCTACATCGCGCTCGCCAATGCCAGCGCGCGGCAGGGCAGCGGCGGGGTGAGCCCGGTGACAGCCATTTTCGGGCTGGTGGGCGCGATCAACATCCCGATCATCAACCGCTCCGTCGTCTGGTGGAACAGCCTGCATCAGGGGCCCAGCATCACGCTGCGCGGGTCCAGCATCGATACCGCGCTGCTTTGGCCGCTCGGCTTCACCCTCGCCGGATTTACCTTGCTTTTCGCCGCGATCGTGCTGATGCGCATGCGCGCCATATTGGCGCAGAACAAGATCGAAGCGCGCATGCAAAGGCTGGCGCGGGGGTGAGGATATGAACCAATGGGCTTTCGTCATCGGCGCCTATGCGCTGACCTTGTCGGGCACCGGCCTCATCAGCCTGTTCAGTTGGCGCGCGATGCGCAACGCTGAACGCAGGGCGTCGGCGGACGGGGCATCGGCGGACAGGGTATCGGCGGGCAGGGCATGAAGGCAAAGCATCAAAGGCTGATCCTGGCCGTGGTGGCCCTGCTCGCGCTGATCGGCGCGGGATTGCTGGCCGCTTCCGCGCTGAAGGACGAGGCGGCTTATTTCTACGCGCCCAATGACGTTAAGACCAAGGGCGTCGAGCCGGGCAAGGCGATCCGGCTGGGCGGCATGGTGGTCAAGGGCAGCCTGAAGCGCGCCAGCGACGGCGTCACCATCCATTTCGACGTCACCGACGGCAAGGCGACCGTTCCGGCGAGCTTCAAGGGCATCACGCCCGACCTTTTCCGCGAAGGTTCAGGTGTGGTGGCAGAAGGTGCTTTCGATGCGGGCGGCACATTCCAGGCCACCAACCTGTTGGCCAAGCATGACGAACGCTACATGCCGCGTGAACTGGAAGGCATGAGCTATGATGAAAAAACCCATAAGATGAAGGCCGAAAGGTGAGCGAGAGCCAGCTTCATCGGCAAGGTCATGCTGGGGTTGGTTCAGCATCCGTCAGGCCCCGCGCTCCGCAACTCGAAGGGGCGGAGCAGGCCCGGCATCTGGTTCATGGTCACGAAGCATCCGGGGAGGAAGCGGCAGCATGATCGCTGAAGCCGGCCTTGCCGCATTATGGCTCGCCGCGTCCTTGGCGCTGCTTCAATTGGCGCTGGCCGCTATCGGGCTGGCGGGCGGCAAGAGCGAGCTGCTGGGCGCCGTCCGTCCGGTGGCGGTCGCGCAGGGGGTGCTGACCGCGACGGCCTTCGCCTTGCTGATCATGCTGTTCCTGCGGTCCGACATGTCGGTCCTGCTCGTCGCCACCAACAGCCATTCGATGAAGCCATGGCTCTACAAATTCGCTGGAACCTGGGGCAATCATGAAGGGTCGATGCTGCTCTGGGTGACGGTGATGGGCGTCGCCGGATCGGCCGTCGCCTTGTTCGAGCGGGCCTTGCGGCGTGAAACCCATATGGCGACGCTGGGCGGACAGGCGGCGATCAGTCTTGGTTTCTACGCCTTCCTGCTTTTCGCCTCCAATCCCTTCGCGCGGATCGATCCGCCGGCGGCAGACGGGCAGGGGCTCAATCCGCTGTTGCAGGACCCTGGGCTCGCCTTCCATCCGCCGACCCTCTATCTCGGCTATGTCGGCCTGTCGGTCGCCTTTTCCTTTGCCGTGGGGGCGCTTTTGACCCGGCAGGTCGACGCGGCCTTTGCGCGCGCCATGCGGCCCTGGGTATTGGGGGCGTGGATATTGCTGACGCTCGGCATCACGGCGGGCAGCTATTGGGCCTATTATGAGCTGGGCTGGGGCGGCTGGTGGTTCTGGGACCCGGTGGAGAACGCCTCGCTCATGCCGTGGCTGGCGGCGACGGCGCTGCTGCATAGCGTGACCGTGCTGGCCACCCGCGACGCCCTGCGCGCCTGGACGGTGATGCTGGCGGTCGTCGCCTTCTCCATGTCGATGGTCGGCACTTTCCTCGTCCGGTCGGGCATCCTGACCAGCGTCCACGCCTTTGCCGTCGATCCGGAGCGCGGAACCTTCATCCTGGCGTTGCTGGGCATCTATATCGGCGGGGCGCTGGCGCTGTTCGGCTGGCGCGTGGGCGCGGTCCGCGAGGGCGCGCCGTTCGAGCTGGTCAGCCGGGAAACCATGCTGGTCGTCAACAATCTGCTGCTGTCGGTCATATTGGGGCTGGTGCTGATCGGTACGCTTTATCCGCTGCTGACCGAGGCCTTCGGCCATAAGGTCTCGGTCGGCGCGCCCTATTTCGACCGCATCGCCGGGCCTGTCGCGCTTGCCTTGATGATCGTCATGGTCCTCGGGCCGCTGACCCGCTGGCGGCGCGACCGGATGCGGGAGGTGAGCCGGCGCATAGCCGTCCCGCTGATAATTGCGGGATTGGTTTTCCTCGCCTTGTCGGCATTCGCCTGGGGACGGATCGGCATATTGCCTTTCCTCGGCCTGGTGATCGCCCTGGCCGTCGCTGTGGGGAGTGTCGCGCCGCTCTGGAAGCGCAATCTGCGTCGCACGCCGCTTTTCACCTGGGGCATGGTGATCGCGCATCTGGGCTGCGCGGTCAGCCTGGCGGGCATGGCCTGCGATTCGGCCTTCACGGTGGAAAAGCTGGTGGCCGCCCGCCCCGGCGATACTGTGGAGACGGCGGGCTGGACGATCCGGTTCAAGCAGATCCTGCCGATAGCGGGCGATAACTGGACCGCGCTCCAGGCGGATATGGAAGCCAGCCGGAACGGTGGGGAGCCGGTCCTGATCTACCCGCAGTCCCGCTTCTTCGCCTCGCCGCCTACGACGACGACGGAGGCCGCTCTGCTGACCCGCTGGAATGGCCAGCTCTATGTCGTGCTGGGGCAGGAGGCGGATGAAGGCCGCTGGCAGCTCCGCATCTGGTGGAAGCCTTTCGTGACGCTGATCTGGCTGGGCGGTTTCCTGATCGCTGTGGGCGGCGCGCTGGCGCTGGTCGGGCGGGAACGGCGCGGATGGCTGCTCAAATGGCGGGCGCGCAGGGCCGTGGAGGCCGGCGCATGAGGAAGCTGCTGATCTGGCTGCCGCTGGCGCTGTTCCTTGGTTTTTTCGGGCTGTTTGCCAGCGGGCTGCTGCGTCCGGACGACCGGATCATCAATTCGAAACTGGTGGGCAAGGCGCTGCCCGCCTTTGTCCTGCCTGCCGCCGCGAGCGACCGGCCGCCGCTGGCAAGTTCGGAACTCGCGACCGGCAAGCCGCGCCTGCTCAATATCTTCGCGAGCTGGTGCGTGCCCTGCGCGGCCGAGGCGCCGCAGTTGCTGGCGCTCAGGCAGGCGGGCGTGGAGATCGACGCCATCGCCATCCGCGATGCCCGGCCCGATGTCGACGCCTTCCTCAAGCGCTATGGCAATCCCTATTCCCGCATCGGCCTGGATGCGCGGAGCGAGGTGCAGATCGCCATGGGTTCGTCGGGCGTGCCCGAAAGCTTCATCATCGATGGAAGGGGCCGCATCGCCTATCAGCATGTCGGCGACATCCGCGAGGATGATGTGCCGATGATCCTGGACCGGCTGAGGAACGCGCAATGAGGATGCTGGTCGCCCTGCTGGCGTTGATGCTGAGCGTGCCGGTCTTCGCCCAGTCCGCGCTGCCGCCGGCGCCCTATGCCGACCGCCAGATCGAAGACCCGGCCCTGGAGAAGAAGGCGCGGACGCTGATGGAGACGATCCGCTGCCTCACCTGCCAGAGTCAGTCGATTGCCGACAGCAATGCCAGCATGGCCGGCGACATGCGCTCCCAGATTCGCGAGCGCATCATGGCGGGGGAAGAGCCCGAGCATATCCGCGCCTGGCTGATCGAGCGCTATGGCGACTGGGTCAGCTATGAACCGACAGCCGATCCGATCCTCTGGCCGCTCTGGGCCGCGCCCCTGATCCTGCTGGGATTGGGGCTGCTGCTGCTGCGCGGTCGGATCAAGCGGGGGAGGCGGGCATGACCGGCTGGATCATTGCCGGCGCCCTGCTGGTCCTGGTGAGCGTGGCGCTTGTCCTTGTCGGGCGGGTGCCGCGGTCGGCCTGGGAAATCACGGCCGCTGCGCTGTTGCTGGGTTTGGCCGGCTATGCGTGGCAGGGCCGTCCCGGACTGGCCGGCTCGCCCCGGCAGGCGGCCGACAGGGGCGGCGCCGCGTTCGACGAGAAGCTGGCCGAGCAACGCCGGGGCCTTGCCGAGCGCTATGGCAAGGCGGGCCAATGGCTGATGCTTTCGGACGGCCTTGGCCGACAGGGGAAGACGAAGGAAGCGGCGAACGTCCTTTTGTCCGGACTTCGCGAGACTCCGGACGATCCCAATTTGTGGCTGGGCTTCGGCAATGCGCTGGTCGCGCATGCAGGCGGAGTGCTGTCTCCCGCCGCCGATTTCGCCTATCGCCGGTCGATGGCGATCGATCCCGAAGGTCCGGCGCCCCGCTATTTCTACGGACTGGCCCTCGCCCGGGCGGGGCAACTCAAGGAAGCCCGCGCCCTTTGGGCCCCGCTGGCCGCCAGCGCCCCCGAAGGCAGCGAGGTCAGGAAGGAACTCGAAGGCAATATCGCGCGTATCGATGCCATGCTCGGGTCCGAAGGCCGATAGACGGTCGAAGCCGCAGCGGCATCATTGCCACCACCCGGGAGCCGTGATAGGGCGCGGCGGTTTGCGGGGGCTTATGGAATGACAAGACGGGCCGCTTCCCCGTTCGGGTGTCCAAAGATCATGACAATTCGGCATTTTCTTCATGGCTGACGAGATCACCAACGGCGCCGTGCGCGTCGATGACGAGGGCGCCCATGATCACGGTCATGCCGGACAGAAGGCCACGCTGAAGCTGGTCGTCGGTGCGATCGGCATCGTCTTCGGGGACATCGGCACCAGCCCGCTTTATGCCTTCCGCGAAACATTCGCCGGGCATCATCATCTGGACCTCGATCCGGATCATATATTGGGCGTCATCAGCCTGATGTTCTGGTCGATGATGCTGGTCGTGACGCTGAAATATGTCACCGTCATCATGCGTGCGGACAACAAGGGGGAGGGAGGCAGTCTCGCCCTGCTCGCCCTGATCAACGGCCAGACCAGGACGCAGCGATGGTCGCGCGGCATCGTCCTGCTCGGCGTGTTCGCGACGTCCCTTTTCTACGGCGACTCGATGATCACGCCCGCCGTGTCGGTGCTGTCGGCGGTCGAGGGACTGGCGGTCTACAACAGCAGCCTTGCGCCGCTGATCCTGCCGGCCGCGATCGTCATCCTGCTCGGCCTGTTCTGGATACAGGGACTGGGGACCAACCGGGTCGCATCGCTGTTCGGCCCGATCATGCTGTTCTATTTCCTGACCATCGCGGTTCTGGGCATCATCAGCATCGTCAAGACGCCGGGCATCCTCCACGCCTTCAATCCCTATTGGGCGGTCATGTTCTTCGTCACCGACCCGCTGCCGGCATTCCTCGCCCTGGGCGCGGTCGTGCTGGCCGTGACGGGCGCGGAAGCGCTCTACGCCGATATGGGGCATTTCGGACGCAGCCCGATCCGCGTATCCTGGCTGACCTTCGTCCTGCCTGCCCTGATGATGAACTATATGGGGCAGGGCGCGCTGCTGTTCCGGGAGGGCGCGGCCGCCCTTCACAGCCCCTTTTATTATCTGGCGCCGCAATGGGCGCAATTGCCGCTGGTCGGGCTGGCCACGCTGGCCGCGATCATCGCCAGCCAGGCGGTGATCTCCGGCGCTTTTTCCGTCACGCAGCAGGCAATCCAGCTCGGCTTCATGCCCCGCCTACGGATTGCGCATACCAGCGCGTCGACGGCCGGCCAGATCTACATCCCCCTCATCAACTGGGGGCTGATGGTCATGGTGATCCTGTTGGTGCTGGTGTTCCAGACCTCGTCGAACCTCACGGCCGCCTATGGCATCGCCGTCACGGGCGCGATGTTCATCGACAATGTGTTGCTGACGGTGCTGCTCTACCGGCTATGGAAATGGCGCTGGTATTATTCGGCGCCTCTGCTTTCGGTGCTGTTCCTGGTGGACGGCGCCTATTTGGCCGCCAATTTCACCAAGGTGCCCGATGGCGGCTGGTTCCCGCTGCTGATCGGCTTCGTGATCTTCACCCTGCTCACCACTTGGTCGCGCGGGCGCCGTCTGGTTCAGGACCGGCTGCGCGAAGCGGCCATGCCGATTCCCGTCTTCGTCGCGTCCGCCGCGAACAGCGCGGTTCGGGTGCCCGGTACGGCGGTTTTCATGACCTCCACGCCCGATGGCGTTCCCCATGCGCTGCTGCATAATCTCAAGCACAACAAGGTGTTGCATGAGCGCGTCATCCTCTTGACCGTCAAGATCAAGGATGTGCCGGTTGTAGAAGATGACGGGCGCTTCAAGCTGGAGGATCTGGGCCGCGGATTCTTCCGGCTGGTGCTGCAATATGGCTTCATGCAGGAGCCCGACGTCCCCGCCGCGCTCAAGAATGTGACTGGTTGCGGTCAGGCGTTCAGGATGATGGACACCAGCTTCTTCCTAGCCCGGCAGACGCTGCTGCCGTCGGCCAAGCCGGGGATGCCGCTGTGGCGGGAGAAGATTTTCGCCTGGATGCTGCGCAATGCGGAAAGTGCAATGGAATTCTTCCGGCTGCCGACCAATCGCGTGGTCGAACTGGGCAGCCAGGTCGAGATCTGATCCATATAAAGGGCGCGGCAGAACCGCCGCGCCCCATCTTCCATCCAAGCGGATCAGGCCGCGTCGCGATCGGCATTGATCTCGACGAGCTGACCGCCGTTGATCGCGATCTTCTTCGGCTTCATCGCCTCCGGAACCTCACGCACCAGTTCGATCGTCAGCAGACCATCGGCCAGGTCGGCCTTTTCGACCCGCACGAAATCGGCGAGTTCGAAGCGGCGTTCGAAGCTGCGGTTGGCGATGCCGACATGCAGGAAGCGAGAGCGGTCGCCGCCCTGCGATTCTTCCTTGCGCCCGGTGACCTGGAGCAGGTTCTGCTGGGCAGTGATGTCGATCTCGTCCGTCCGGAAGCCCGCGACGGCCAGCGTGACGCGATAGCGATCTTCGGAAATCCGTTCGATGTTGAACGGGGGATAATTGTCGCCTTGCTGCAACCGGGCGTTGTTCTCGATCAGGTCGAAGAGACGATCGAAGCCCACGGTCGAGCGGCGATAGGGGGTAAGGTCAAAACCACGCATTGTCATAATCTCCCAAAGAGCAAAATGAACATGCCGGACCCAGAACAAGGCATCCGGCGGTACCATGTCCAACCCCATATGGCGGCTGGACGGCTTTGATATGGTTCGATGGAAAAGCGTTTCAAGTGGTCTGGCGACGGGATTTTGGGTGCGTGGCGGGCGCCATGCGCAGCCTTGTTCACATGCCCGGAGGCGGCCCAGCAGCTGGTCGTTCAAGCCCGAAAAGAAAAGTACCCGGGCCGTGTTTCCACGACCCGGGTACTAATGGACGATTGCTCGTCTCCCCCTTGGCCTGCCTCAACCGCTTCTCAGCCCCCTAAGCTCGAAGCGGGATGCAGTATCCCTGAACCACGGCCATTTACCTGTGCTTCGTCGCCTGTGCTATGTATAGAGCAGGCCGCTGTCACGGGCTATTTCCCAGCCTTGTGATTTTCCCCGCGAGGCTGTGGCTCCGGTGCAACAATCCGGCAATGCTTGCCGTCGGTCGATAGCATGCTAGACGGGCTGCCTGTCCAATCGAGAGGCCATTCGCGCCGTCATGATTCTATCCCGATACGAACGCATGATTGCCAAGCGTTACCTGCTGCCCGGCAAGGGGGAGGGGTTCATATTCCTGGTTGCCGGCATCAGCCTGGCCGCCGTGATGCTGGGGGTGGCGGCGCTGATCATCGTGATGAGCGTGATGAACGGCTTTCGCGCCGAACTGTTCGACAAGATCGTGGGCCTTAACGGTCATGCCGTCGTCCAGGGCTATGGCGGACGCCTGCCGGACTGGAAGGCGGTGTTGAGGGAGGCGAAGGCGACGCCCGGCGTGACCAGCGCCACGCCATTGATCGATCAGCCCCTGCTGGGCAGCTTTCAGGGGCGGGTGGAAGCGGTGCTGGTGCGCGGCATGGCCGTGAACGACATCCGCAACAATGCAACGCTGAAGGCGAAGGTCGTGGCCGGCAGCCTGAGCGCGCTGACCCCCAATGGCGGCAAGGTGGCGATAGGGTCGCGGCTGGCGGAAAATCTGGGAATCCAGTTGGGCGACAGCCTTACCATCATCAATCCCGCGGGCCGTTCGACGCCCTTCGGCACGGTGCCGCGGCAGGTATCCTATCAAGTGGCCGCCATTTTCGAGGTCGGCATCTACGATTATGACAAGGCCTTCGTCGTCATGCCGGTGGAGGACGCCCAGACATTGCTGCTGTTGGGCGACGTCGTCAGCATGATCGAGGTGGAGACCGTCAACGCCGACCAGGTGGCCGCCATATTGGAACCCTTGGCCGGCAAGGTCGCGGGCCGCGCTATCGTCACCGACTGGCGGCAGATGAATGCCTCGCTGTTCGAGGCGCTGGCGGTCGAGCGCGTCGCCATGTTCGTCGTGCTGTCGATCATCGTGCTTGTGGCGGTTTTCAACATACTCTCCTCGCTCATCATGCTGGTGCGCGCGAAGACGCGCGACATCGCCATCCTGCGGACCATGGGTGCGAGCCGGGCCGGGCTGGTGAAGATATTCATGACCGTGGGCGTGACGATCGGCGCGTTGGGCATGGCGGCGGGCATGGTGCTGGGCTTCACCTTCCTGTTCTTCCGTCAGAGCGTGGTGAACGCGATCCAGTTCATGACGGGGCAGAATCTCTGGGACCCCTCGATCCGCTTCCTTACCGAATTGCCGGCCAAGCCCGATCCGGTGGAGATCGTCATCATCTGCCTGATGGCGTTGATCTTCAGCTTCCTGGCGACGCTCTATCCCGCGTTCAAGGCCGCCAATACCGATCCCGTGCAGGTGCTGCGTTATGAATGAGATATTGAAGGTCGCAGGCCTCAAGCGCAGCTTCACCCAGGGCGGCGTCACCATAGAGGTGTTGCGCGGTGTCGAGTTGTCGGTGGCGCCGGGAGAGATCGTGGCGTTGCTCGGTCCGTCGGGATCGGGGAAATCGACGCTGCTCCAGGCGGTAGGACTGTTGGAAGGCGGCTTCGACGGATCGATCCGCATCGCGGGCGAGGAAGCGGCGAAGCTCGACAATGACGGACGGACGCGGCTTCGCAGGGATGCGCTGGGCTTCGTCTATCAGTTCCACCATCTGCTTCCCGACTTCAATGCGGTGGAGAATGTCATCCTGCCGCAGGTGATCCGCGATGCGGAGATGGCAACGGCCCGCGCTCGCGCCGAATCCCTGCTCGGGTCATTGGGGCTTGGCCATCGGCTGGAACATCGGCCCAGCCAGCTTTCCGGCGGCGAGCAGCAGCGCGTGGCCGTGGCGCGGGCGCTGGCCAACCGGCCTGCGCTGGTCCTTGCGGACGAGCCCACCGGCAATCTGGACGAACGGACCGCCGACGTCGTGCTGGCCGAATTCCTGCGGCTGGTGCGCGAGGAAGGTTCCGCCGCGCTGGTGGCGACGCATAATGAAAGACTGGCGGAGAAGATGGACCGGGTTGTCCGCCTTCATGAAGGACTGCTGGAGGAAAGTTCAGGCGGAATGTGACGCCGCATCCCGAACCGTCGCGATGACGATCTGGTTCCGTCCCTGATTCTTCGCCCGAAGCAGCGCGGCGTCCGCCGTCCGGACCAGTGTTTCCGCCCTGCCATGGTCGGGGAAGACGGCAAGGCCGAAGGAGGCTGTGATCGGCCCCAGTTCTTCGCCCCGATGCTCGACTCGCAGTTCCTGCAATTTCTGCTGCACCTGAATGGCGCGGTCGATGGCCTGGTCCTGCGCGAAGCCGGGCATCAACAGCACGAACTCCTCCCCGCCCAGACGGAAAGCGCAATCCTTTTCCCGCAACGCTTCGTCCAGCACGCCGCCCACGGCGCGCAGCACGGCATCGCCCGCATCATGGCCATGGGCGTCGTTGAACCGCTTGAAATGATCGATGTCGACCATCAGGCAGGCCAGCGGCGTCAGGGCGCTTTCGGCATGGGCCACCTGTTCGTTGAACACCGCATCGAAGCGGCGACGATTGGCCAGCCCGGTCAGCGGATCGGCCATGGCCATCTGCCGCAACGCATCGCGCAGCCGCAGATTGGCAAGAGCCAGGCCGATATTTTCCGCCAGCATCTCCAGATATTTCTCGGTGCGGCCGATCTGGTCGGCGGTACGATCCTCGGGCTGCTCGACATAGAGTAGGCCGATGCTCTCCCCCTGCGCCGTCAGCGGTATGCAGATGGTGCGGACCTGCGCATTTCCCGTCAGATGCTCGCAGGGAATGTCGACCAGATCGCCGGCCGGCTTGTGAATCTGCCCCCGCCGCAGCGCCCAACAAGCGGCGGGTGTAAAATCGCCGCCCGACTGCCGGGGCGACAGCCAGTCGCAGGCCTGCACCATCATGTTGCGGCGCGTGTCGTGAATGTAGAGCCGCCCGGCAAAACCCGGCGCGATCTCAGGCGCGAAACGCCGGACGACCTCGACCAGGTCGCTGGTGCTGCCGCATCCCTGCAGCCGTTGCGTCATGCGGGAAAGCTGGTCGCGCGTGATCCGGTCCGCATCGCGTTCCTGCTCCAGCCTTTGCCTTTCCAGGCCGTTTTCCCGGAAAATGCGGATGGCCTGCGCCATGTCGCCAATCTCGTCCACCTGGGGAAAGTCGGGCGGCACAGCGGCGTAGTCCTGCGCGGCAAGGCGCGTCACGACATCGCTCAGCCTCACCACCGGACGCAATATGCGCTGCTTCAGGATGAAGTAGAGCACGCACAGGAACAGCAGGGCGGTAGCACCCAGCATGATTTCCGACATGATGCGCCACTGCCGGGCCGCTTCGGTCGCCTGCTGGACGGTGTTTTCCGCCCGCTGATCCAGCATATACTGGAACTTGCCGATCTGGGCGGCGACGCGATCGAGTTCCCGGCCATATTCGTCCCCGAAGACTATGGTGCGCGCGGTCTCCCGGTCTCCCTTTTCGGCGGCGTTGATGGCGGCTTCCTGCTCATCGGTCAGCGCGTCGGCCCAGTGCAACCCCTGCCGCAACGCCGCCAGTTCGCTGATGCTTGCTCCCCGGTCGCGCAGATGCAGGATGCGCTGCTCGACAGAGCGGAGCGCCGCCTTCTCCCGCCGATAGGCGATGATATGCGACGGATCGCCCGTAATCACATAGGCGCGCGCCTGCTCGGTCAGCCGATAGGTGTCTTCCTCCAGCGTGGCGGTCATCTGGTCGAACACGGCCCGCTGCTCGACGGCGGCCCGCTCCTTTTCTTCCGCGCTGGAGGCCATCAGCATGACCGCCCCAGAAGCCAGGGTAAGGGCCACGGTGGCGCCATAGGCATAGTTGGTAATGGTGGATAGACGCATGATCCGCTCAGGCTAGAACTCAATAGTTGGAGATGTGTTAACCATCGGCCAGTGACGGCGCAATTTTACCCACGACTTTCTGCGTCCGGGGGCTGGCGCCGAATCGGTGGGAATGCCTAGATGAGGTCATGCCTCATGCCGGTTTCGTCCCCCTTCGCGTCTTTTCATCCTTCACCATGCTGGAGGGGGCGATCGACCCCAAGAAGATCGCGAAGCAGGCCAGGGCTCTGGGCTTTCCCGCTGCGGCCATCACCGACCGTAACGGCCTGTATGGCTCCATGGCCTTTTCCGACGCCTGCAAGGGGGAGGGGGTGCAGCCGATCATCGGCGCGATGATCGGCATTTCGCGCCCCGACCGGCCGGCCAATGCGGCGCCCGTGCACGACTGGATCGCCCTCTATGCGCAGGATGCGGTCGGCTATGACAATCTCTGTGCGCTGGTATCCATGGCGCATCTCGACCGGCCGGTCGAAGAGGTGCCGCATATCAGCCTAAACATGCTGGAGGGGCGGACCGATGGCCTGATCGCCTTGACCGCCGGAGGGGAAGGCGCGCTGGCGCGGCTCTTCGCCGAGGATCAGCCCGCTGCGGCGCTGGCCTATGCCAGTCGGCTGGAAGCGCTGTTTCCCGGAAGGCTCTATATCGAAATCTGCCGCCGTTTCGACCCCATCGAAGGGAAGGCGGAACCGGAACTGCTCGACCTTGCCTATGCCCGCGACCTGCCTCTGGTGGCGACCAACCCGACCTGCTTTGCCGAGCCGCATTTTCACGAAGCGCATGACGTGATGCTCTGCATTGCCGACAGCGCCTATGTCGAGACGCCCGACCGTCGCACCAGTTCGCCGGACGCCTGGATGAAACCGGCGGCGGAGATGAGGCGCCTGTTCGAGGATTTGCCCGAAGCGCTCGCCAATACGCTGGTGGTCGCCCAGCGCTGCGCCATTGCCGCCCCCAAGCGCAAGCCCATCCTCCCCAGCCTGGCCGGCGACATAGAGGGCGAGGCGAAGATGCTGCGCGAGCAGGCGACGGCAGGGCTGGAAGCCCGGCTGGCCAAGGCCGGCATCACCGACGAGGAAGCGCGAAAGCCCTATTTCGACCGGCTGCAGTTCGAAACCGACATCATCATCCAGATGGGATTTCCGGGCTACTTCCTGATCGTGGCCGACTTCATCAAATGGGCGAAGGATCATGACATTCCGGTGGGGCCGGGACGCGGTTCGGGCGCTGGATCGGTCGTCGCCTGGGCGCTGACGATCACCGATCTGGACCCGCTGCAACTGGGATTGCTGTTCGAGCGCTTCCTGAATCCGGAACGCGTCTCCATGCCGGACTTCGACATCGACTTCTGCGAAACGCGGCGAGGCGAGGTGATCCGCTACGTCCAGCAGAAATATGGCACGGACCATGTCGCGCAGATCATCACCTTCGGAAAGCTGAAGGCGCGCGCCGTCCTGAAGGACACGGGCCGCGTCCTGCAGATGAGCTATGGGCAGGTCGACCGCCTGGCCAAGCTGGTGCCCAACCATCCGACCGATCCCTGGACGCTGGAACGCTCGCTGAACGGCGTGGCGGAGTTCAGGGCGGAATATGACAATGACGCGCAGGTCAGGCGGCTGATCGACTATGCGATGAAGCTGGAGGGCTTTCCGCGCCATAGCTCCACCCATGCGGCGGGCGTGGTGATCGGCGACAGGCCGCTGTCGCAACTGGTGCCGCTCTATCGCGATCCGCGCTCCGACATGCCGGTGACGCAGTTCGACATGAAATATGTCGAGGGCGCGGGGCTGGTGAAGTTCGACTTCCTTGGCCTCAAGACGCTGTCCGTCTTGCAGAAGGCGGTGCAACTGCTTGCGGGCCGGGGGGTGGAGGTCGACCTCAATTCGCTCGGCTGGGACGATCCGGCAGTCTATGAACTGCTCCAGCGGGGCGATACGGTCGGCGTGTTCCAGTTGGAATCGGAGGGCATGCGCAAGACGCTGGCCGCCGTGCGTCCAACCAATTTCGGGGACATCATCGCGCTGGTGTCGCTCTACCGCCCCGGGCCGATGGATAACATCCCGATGTTCGGCCGTCGCAAGAACGGTCAGGAAGAAATTGAATATCCACATATATTGCTGAAACCGATCCTGGAAGAGACCTATGGCATCTTCGTCTATCAGGAACAGGTGATGCAGGCCGCGCAGATATTGGCGGGCTATTCGCTGGGCGATGCCGACCTTCTGCGCCGCGCCATGGGCAAGAAGATCAAGGCGGAGATGGATGCGCAACGCGCCCGCTTCGTCGAGGGGTGCGCGAACAGCGGCATCGCGGCGGGCAAGGCGAACGAACTGTTCGACTTGATCGACAAGTTCGCGGGCTATGGCTTCAACAAGTCGCACGCCGCCGCCTATGCTCTGCTCGCCTATCAGACCGCCTGGCTGAAGGCGCATTATCCGGCGGAATTCTATGCCGCGTCCATGGCCTTCGACATCCACCTGACGGACAAGCTGACCGTGTTCGTGGACGACATGCGGCGCATGGGGCTGAGCTGCCTGGCGCCGGACATCAACCGCAGCCTGGCGGATTTTTCGGTCGAGCCGGTCCAATATGAAGGCGACGACCCGCGCCTGGGCTTTGCCGTACGCTATGCGCTGGGCGGGCTGAAAGGCGTGGGCGAGAAGGCGATGGAACAGCTTGTGGCCGAGCGGGAGGTTGGCGGCCCGTTCAAGTCGCTGGACGATTTTGCCGACCGGATCGAGCCGCGTCTGCTCAACCGGCGGCAATTGGAAAGCCTGGCGGCGGCTGGCGCCTTCGACGGCGTGCATGCCGACCGGGCCGGTGTCCATGCAGCGGCGGAAACGATCCTCAGCGTCGCCTCCAGCGCTGCGGAGGCAAGGGAAAGCGGTCAGGGCGGCCTGTTCGGAGATGTGGAAACGCCGCATGCGGATGTCCGCATCCCGCCGCACCAGACCTGGTCGACGGCGGACCGCATGGCGCAGGAAAAGGATGCCTTCGGCTTCTATTTCTCCGCGCATCCGGTGGACCGCTACCGCCATCTGGCAGAGGCGCGCGGCGCGAAAAGCTATGGCGCGATTTGCGCCGAACCGGTGGCGGAGGGCGGACGTGCCACCGGCGTGATGGCGGCCATGGTTGAGGATGTGCGCTGGCGTGAAACCAAGCGCGGTGCGCGCTATGCCGCCGCAACATTCTCCGACAGCAGCGGTCAGTTTCAGGCAAGCTGCTTCGATGAGGATGCCTGCAAGGCTATCGAAGATATGGCGCGCGAAGGCGATTGCGCGTTGCTGATGGTTGAACTGGACCGCTTGCCGGGCGAAGAAACGCCGCGGGTGACAGTCCGCGGGGTGGAGCCTTTCCGCCAATTGGCCAATAGTTCCCGCATGGAACTGGTGGTCGATGTGAGCGATGCAGCCGCAATCGGGACGTTGGCGCAGCTTCTGGCGCGCGCGAAGGGAGGACGGAGCGAAGTCTTCCTGCGTGCGCCCGTGGGGGGAGGCAAGGCGGCGCGGCTGTTCCTGGGCGACGATTATCTGATCGGTGCGGACCAGGTCGACAGCATCGCGACGATTGCCGGCCTGCGCATTGGGTCGTTCGAACGGATGGAAGCCAAAGCGGACGGCTATCGCGCACGCAATCGGCGTTCGGGCTTGCGCTTGGTGGCGGGTTGAGCTTCCTCCGGTCAAGGACAGCTTGCCCTCACCGTCGCCATGTTCAAAGCTGGTCTCACCGCTCGATTTGAAGCCTGAACCCCTAGAATAGGCTCATCTGGTCACCCTCCGGCCTTCGGAACAGATCGGTGCGCAGAGTCACCCGTTCTCCAGTGAAGCCCGCCCGTTTCCGTGCCTTTTGGAAACGCGTGCGGATCAGGTCGGCCCATACTCCCTGCCCGCGCATCCGGCTGCCGAAATTCGCGTCATTGTCGCGACCGCCCCTTATGTCATGGATGATCGCCATCACCTTGGCCGCGCGGTCGGGATAATGTTCTTCCAGCCAGGCGCGGAACAGCGGGGCGACTTCATGCGGCAGGCGGACGGGAATATAGCTGGCGTCCCGTGCGCCAGCCGATGCGACGCGAGCGACAATATCCTCTATCTCATGATCGGTGATAGCGGGAACGATGGGCGATATGCTGGCGACGACCGGTATGCCCGCATCCGCCAACCGCCGGATCGCCTCCACCCGGCGAAGCGGATGCGGCGCGCGCGGTTCCAGCGTTCTGGCCGTGGCGGGATTCAGCGAGGTCACCGAAATCATCACCGCGACCAGCCCTTCCCGCGCCATGCAGGTCAGCAGGTCGATGTCGCGCAATATCCTGTCGGATTTGGTCGTGATATAGACCGGATGACGGCATTCCCATAATATTTCAAGGCATTGTCTGGTGATCCTCCAGTCCCGTTCGATCGGCTGATAGGGATCGGTATTGGTGCCCATCGCGATCGGGTTGACCTGATGGGATTTCTTGGAAAGCTCCTTGCGAAGCAACGTTGCCGCGTCGGGCTTGGCAAACAGCCGGGTTTCGAAATCCAGGCCGGGCGACAGGTCGTGATAGGCATGGGTCGGACGGGCGAAGCAATAGATGCAGCCATGTTCGCAGCCCCGATAGGCGTTGATCGACTGGCTGAAGGCAATGTCGGGAGAGTTGTTGCGGCTGATGATGGTTCGAGGGCGTTCTACCGTCACCTCCGTACGCCGCCGCGGCGGGACGCCGTCAATGTCGGTCAGGGCATCCAGCCAATCGCCGTCGGCCGTTCGTTCGGGCATGTTGAAACGCCGGCTTTCGCCGTTTACCGTCGCACCTCTGCCTTTCTCAACCGCCATCTTCTAATTAGAACATAAAGGGAACATGTTGACAAGGCCGTATCCGCCGGTTCATCTGAAGCCCATTCGAAAAGGGGGACATGATGCGGAAGATCATCGCCGCGGCAGGCTTGTGGATGGCTCTGGCAACGCCCGGCCTGGCTGCCGACACTGGGGCCTGCGGTGCGGGCCTGATATGCGCGAGCGATCCGCAAACCGTGGTGCAGGCGCTTCAGGCCGCCGGATACAAGGCGCTGTTGGGCAAGAGCAAGCAGACCGGCAATCCGAAGATCGAAAGCGCGGCGAGCGGCTATGATTACTCGATCTTCTTCTATGAATGCGAGCAGACGCGGCATTGCGGATCGCTGCAATTTCAGGTGAGCTTTGAGGATGACGGCGGCAATACGCCGGAGCTTGCCAATAAATGGAACAAGGACAAGAGGTTCGCGCAGATGTCCGTCTGGGACGACGGATCGCTAGCGGTCGCCTATGACGTGACGACCGTCGGCGGGCTTAACCAGAAGAATTTCGCGGATGTGATCGACTGGTGGACGGTCATGCTGGGTGAGGCCAGCAAATTCTTCAAGGAAAACCCTGCGCCGACCAAATGAGGCCGCAAATTGTGGCGATGTCTCAGCGTTCGGTCAGGCGCGGCATGAGTTCCACGAAATTGCAGGGCCGGAAACGACTGTCGAGTTGGCTGACGAGGATGCCGTCCCAGGCATCCTTCACCGCGCCCGTCGATCCAGGCAGCGCGAAGATATAGGTGCCCCCTGCGACGCAGGCGGTCGCCCGCGACTGGATGGTGGACGTGCCGATGCTTTGATAGCTGAGCCAGCGGAACAACTCTCCAAAGCCCGGAATTTCCTTGTCCTGCACCTGCGCCAGAGCCTCCGGGGTGACGTCGCGGCCCGTGACTCCCGTTCCGCCTGTCGTGATGATGCAGTCGATCTGCGGATCGTCGATCCAGGCATGCAGACGCGCGACGATGGCCGAGCGTTCGTCCCGCTCGATATGACGGTCGGCCAGGACATGGCCGGCGGCGGCAATGCGATCCGCCAGAATGTCGCCCGACCTGTCGTCGGCGGCCGTGCGGCTGTCCGACACTGTCAGCAATGCAATCCGAACCGGCAGGAAGGGCCGGCCTTCGTCGATCGGCATCAGTCGGAACCGCCGGCAATGCTGGCGGCGATGTTTGCGCTGGCCATCGGCTTCCTGGGAGCCAGGCGGACCAGGCGCGTGCCCTTCGTTCCCGGAAAGGTCGGCCAAAGTCCCTGCGCCATGCCGGCCAGCGATTCCGCACTGCCCTTCGCCTGGATCTGATACATCCAATAGTTGCGCATCACGATGTTCACATAGGCGCGCGTTTCGTAATAGGGCAGGGATTCGATGAACAGCAGCGGGTCGCCATTGTCCTTCACTTCGCTGTTCCAACGCTCGACGGGCATCGGCCCGGCATTATAGGCGGCCATCACCTTGGGCAGCAGCCCGCCGGTCGCGCCCATGTCGCGCAGATTTTCGAGGTAGCGCTGGCCATATTCCATATTGGTCGACGGCACGAACAGTTGATCGGACGCGGAAAGCCCCATCAGGCTGCCCGTGCTGGGCAGCACCTGCATCAGTCCGCGCGCGCCTGCGCTGCTCACGACATCCCGGCGGAAACCGGATTCCTGGAGCGCATGGGCATAGATCAGCGCCGGGTCGACCCGCCATCCACCATCCGGCCGCCAATCGGGCGCGGGGAAGCGCGCGAAACTGCCCGGCTGCTTGCCCGCAGGACCGTTATGAGCGAGCCAGAGCTGGGTTTCCGGCAGGCTCAGCGCGCCCGCCAGCCGGATCAGCGCATCATATTGGCTGGTCCCGCCGATCTTCGCCTGATAGCGCAGGATCTGGTCCGCTCGTGCCGTTTCACCAATGGCTGACAGGGTGACGGCTGCCCGCACATTAGGGCTGTCCTTAAGCTGCTGCCATTCGGTGGCGCCGAAGCGAGGTGCGGCAGGCGCGCCGCCCAGCGGCACGGCCAGCGTTTCGCGGGCCAGCAGACCGTAGAAGCTCTCTTCCGAGCGCGCAGCGGTCTTCAGCAGGGCTTCGACCCGCTCCGGTTCTCCGCACACCATATAGGCGCGCGCCGCCCAATAGGCGCCTGCTGCGCGCATGTCGCTATTGCCGGCCAGCGCCGCGACATTGCCGAAAGCGGGCGCAGCGGCCCGGCAGTCATTCTGGCGCCAGGCCGCAAGGCCGGTGGTCCAATAGGCCTGAACAGCCCAATCGCCGCCGCTCCGGCCTCCAAGGGCCTTCGCCGCCATGCGCCGGGCGTTGGCGTCGTCGCTTTCGATATAATAGGCCCAGGCGATGCGCTGCCGCACTTCGGTCAGGCCCTCCGGCGTCAGCCCCGCCTCACCGGTGGAAAGCAGGGCTTCGGCGCCGGCCGGATCGTCATTCTTGATGAAGGGCTGGATTTGACCGACCAGTGCCTGAGCCAGCGCATCGGTCTTCACCGCCGACACATATTCGCGGCGGGGCGCGCCACCCAGCCAGACCATCTTCTGCACCTGGGGCAGGGTGGGCAGGATCGTGGCGCCACGCTTCTGCGCCAGCCGGGAAAGCTGATCGGCCTTGTCCAGCCATGGCGCCTTGTTGATGAGGTCGAGCAGTTCGAACAGCTCGACCCTGGGGGAATTCCTTGCGAGGTAGAGTTCGGCCAGGGCGACCGGGCGGAAAGCGTCCTGCGCGTCCAGCGCGCCGATCATCGCCTTCGCATCCATCCATTTCTGGTCCCGCAAGGCGGCGTAAATGGCGCTGTACCGGCCCTTGTCGGCCTCGCTCAGCTGGAGAGGCGATGAGGGCAATTCCCTGGCAATCGCGGGAACAGTAACCGCCGTGTCGGCGTTTGCCGGCATGGCCGTCGCGGCGAAAGCCAGCGCTGCCAGGCATGATGAAAGGGTGGTTGCGCGAATCACTCAGTCATTTCCTCGATCAGACCTTGCAGCACACGCCAACATTCTGCCTTTGCTGCGGGTTGGCCAAGCAGCAAACGCGGGTGAAATGTGGCGAAGGCGGGTAAGGTGCCGCCATCATGGTTAAAATTCCGTAAACCTGTCTCCGGCGTTGGCAGAAGGGTGCGGATCGTTCGGTCGCCCAACAACAATAATCTTCGGGGGGAGGCAAGCATCACATGTGTGCGCATGCGCGCGGCGGCCGCCGCCAGGTCCGACGCCTCCACCATCGCGCCCGGCGGACGGGACAGGAAGAGCGACCCGAGATGGATGTCCTGCCGCTTGAGGCCGATCGTCCGCAACATGGCATCGAACAATTGACCCGCACGCTCGCTGAGCAGGGCTCCTGCCCCGATGTCTGCGGGATCGGGCATGTCGGTGATGACCATGAGAGGTGCGTTGACAGGCCCTGCGGGCATGAGCGCGGCGCCCGGCCAGCGCCGCTCCGGCTGGGCGGCATCCTCCGCAAGCCAGGTCAGGAAGGAGTCGAAAGACTGGGGCTTCGCCTGGGCGGGAGCATCGTCGGGCGCGGCGATCCGCGTTCGCGGCGGCTCCTGAACGGGACGCAACCAGTTGGTCGGTTCCTCCCCGATGGCGCAATCCACGCCGGCCAGCCTCCACCACGCCATATAGGCATTGGCGGTCTCCGCCAGATTTTCCTGCAATAATCCCCGCATCGATTGTCTTGGGCCAGAGGTTGACGCCGTGGTCAAGTTTCTTCATCGCGCTCAGTGGCAAAACGTTTGGGTAGCGCGGCGACCGGATCAGGAAGGAAAACCGGCGGCGTCGACGAAATGGAGGGAATATGAGCGAACGGGATTCGATGCCCTATGACATCGTCATCGTCGGCGGGGGACCGGCGGGGCTGTCTTCGGCCATCAGGCTGAAGCAACTCGCGAACGAGGCTGGGCAGGAATTGTCGGTTTGCGTGCTGGAAAAGGGCTCGGAAATCGGCGCCCATATCCTGTCGGGCGCGGTGGTCGATCCCAAGGCGCTGGATGAGTTGTTCCCCGAATGGCGCGACATGGGCTGCCCGATGGCCGAAGTGCCAGTGACGGACAATCAGCACTGGTTCCTCAGCAAGGGCGGCAAGATGAGCATGCCGCACATCATGACGCCGGGCTGGATGCACAACAAGGGCACCTATACCGGATCGCTGGGCAATCTCTGCCGCTGGCTGGCCGAACAGGCCGAGGGGCTGGGCGTGGAAATCTTCCCCGGCTTCGCGGCGGCGGAAATCCTCTACAATGAGGACGGGTCGGTGAAGGGCGTCGCGACCGGCGACATGGGTATCGACCGGGAGGGCAATCGCAAGCCTGACTATCAGCCTGGGCTGGAACTGCATGCGCGCTACACCTTCTTTGCGGAGGGCGCGCGGGGCCATCTCACCAAGATATTGAAGCGCCAGTTCGCGCTCGATGCCGACAGCGAGCCGCAGGTCTATGGCCTGGGCATGAAGGAATTGTGGGACATCGATCCCGCCAAGCACAAGCCCGGCCTCGTCATCCATACCCAGGGCTGGCCGCTGACCGACGCCTATGGCGGCGGCTTCCTCTACCATCAGGCCAATGGGCAGGTGGCGCTGGGCTTCGTCGTGGGGCTGGGCTATCGCAACCCCTATCTCTACCCGTTCGAGGAATTCCAGCGCTGGAAGCAGCATCCGGAGATCCGCAAATATCTGGAGGGCGGCCGTCGCGTCTCCTATGGCGCGCGGGCGATCAACGAGGGCGGCTGGCAGTCGATCCCCAAGCTCGCCTTCCCGGGCGGCGCGTTGATCGGTTGCTCGGCGGGCTTCGTCAACGTGCCCCGCATCAAGGGCACGCATACCGCGATGAAATCGGGCATGCTGGCGGCGGAGGCGGCCTTCGCTGCGATCCGGGCCGAACGGTCGAGCGATGTGCTGGACGATTATGAGGCCAATCTGCGGTCGAGCTGGATCGCGACCGAACTGCAACTGGTCAAGAATGCCGAGCCGCTGCTGTCGAAGTTCGGCAACACCATCGGCACGGTGCTGGCGGGCATCGACATGTGGATGCGCACGCTGAAGATCGGCCTGCCCTTCACGATGAAGCACAAGCCCGATGCGGAGAAGCTGTGGCGCAAGGACGTGTCGAGGAAGATCGATTATCCCAAGCCCGATGGCGTGATCAGCTTCGACCGGCTGTCGTCGGTGTTCCTCAGCAACACCAATCATGAAGAGGATCAGCCGGTCCATCTCCAGCTCAAGGACCCGTCCATCCCGATTTCCTACAACCTGCCCCTTTATGACGAGCCGGCGCAACGCTATTGTCCGGCGGGCGTCTATGAAGTGGTCGGACTGGAAGAAGGCGAACCCCGCTTCCAGATCAATGCGCAGAACTGCGTCCACTGCAAGACGTGCGACATCAAGGACCCGACCCAGAACATCAACTGGGTGGTGCCCGAGGGCGGTGGAGGACCGAACTATCCGAACATGTAGGCGCCTACCTCAACAGGCATTTGCTGCAATCATGCTGGTGCTGCCCGCCGCGGCGGGCGCATCGGTGGACCCCGGCAGCGCATTGCATGCCTATATGCGGGGGCGCCTGGCCGATGACGACGGCGCTCCCGGTCTTGCGCTGACCAGCTACCGGCAAGCGCTGGCGGGCGATCCCGCCAGCCTGGAGGTTGCCCGCCGATCCTATTTCCAGGCGGTGATCAGCGGCGATATGGCGCTGGCGCTGCGCTCCGCCGCCGTGCTGGAAAGCGACGGCATCCTGCCGCGCGACGGCACCCTGCTCCAGATCGCGGACGCGCTGAACCGGAAGGATTGGGCAGGTGCAAGGCTGATCGTCGACCGCATGGTGGCGGAAGGCAATTTCGCCTTTCTGGCGCCGATCATGCGCAGCTGGATTTCGGTGGGGGAGGGGCGCTATGCGGCGCCCGTCATCGATCCCACGGATCGTTTCGCCTCCCTCGCGAAACGTTATCTGGACGAACATCTGGCGCTGCAGGCGCTGCGTAACGGCGACCTTCAGACTGCCCGGCCATCAATCAACCAGGCGCTTGCATTGCGGACCGCAGAGGCGGACGAACTGCGGCTGCTCTTCGCCGGACAATTGGCGGCGCGGGGCGCCAGGGCGGATGCGCTGGTGCTTCTGCCCGAAACCCACGCCAATTTCGCGCAGGCCCGCGAGGATATTGCCAGGGGCAAGGCGCTTTCGTTCCATGGCAAGGCCCTGACGGCGGGGCAGGGGTTCGCCCGGCTGCTTACCCGGCTGGCCGCCGACATATCCTCGGACGGCAGCACGGGGTCGCTGGGGATCAGGCTAGCGCGCATCGCCGCCTTTGCCGATCCTGCCGGGGCCGCGCCCCGCATCGTCGCCGCCGATTTGCTGAGCCGGGGCGGTTATGCGGCCTATGCGGTCGAGGAAGCCCGCAAGGTCCCCGGAGCCGGCTGGTACGGCGCGCTGGGGCAGGCCGAACTGGTCGAGGCATTGGCGGCGGCGGGCCAGCGGCCGGAGGCAGTCACCCTTGCCCATGCGCTCGCAGCCGTCCCCAATGCGGAGCCCGAACGCCATGTCCGGCTGGGTCAGTTGCTGATGCAGGAAAAGGATTACCGGGCGGCCGCATCGGCCTTCCGCGCGGCGCAGGCCGGTTATTCGGGCGATGCCGTTCCCTGGGCGCTGCTGCTGTTCGAAGGCAGCGCGTTGGAACAGGGCGCGCAATGGGACCAAGCGCGGGCCGTGCTGGAGCGGGCGGCCAAGCTGGCGCCGAACGAACCCGCCATACTCAATTATCTGGGCTATGCGCAGATCGAGCGGCGGCAGAACATGGATGCGGCGCTGGAATTGCTGAAGAAGGCGAGCGCGCTGAAGCCGCAGGATGCATCGATCACCGACTCCCTGGGCTGGGCGCAGTTCGTGACCGGCGACATCGATGCCGCCGTGCCGATATTGGAGCGGGCAGCGGCGGGCGCGCCCTCAGACGCGACCATCAACGAACATCTGGGCGATGCGCTCTGGGCAGCCGGACGACGATATGAGGCGCGCTATGCCTGGCGCGCCGCGGCCGTCTTTGCTGAGGGAGAGACGGCGCAGCGACTGGCCGCCAAGACCAGAGAGGGGATGAAGCCGGAATATGCCGCACGTTGAAGCGGAGGATGTCGCCGCCCGCCCCGTGGACGCGGGCGAACTGGTCGAAACCGCCTTTGCCAAGATCAATCTGGCGCTCCATGTCCGGGGCAAGCGGGCAGACGGCTATCATGCGCTGGAGAGCCTGTTCGTCTTCACCGAGTTGGGCGACAGGCTGACGGGCCGCATCCGCGCGGACGGAGAAATCAGGCTGGAGATGGATGGCCCGTTCGGCCCCTTGCTGGATGGCGGCCCGGACAATCTGGTGGTGAAGGCCGCCCGCGCGTTGCAGGCCCATCTGGGGGGAAGTCCCGGCGCCGATCTGAGGCTGACCAAGATATTGCCTGTCGCCTCGGGCATTGGCGGCGGTTCCGCCGATGCCGCGGCTGCGCTGCGTTTGCTGACCAGGCTCTGGAATGCGCCGATGGCTCCGCAGGCTCTGGAGCGCATCGCCCTTTCATTGGGATCGGACGTTCCCGCCTGCATCGGCAGCATCCCGCAAATGGTGCGTGGACGCGGCGAGCTATTGCAGCCTCAGGCTGTCGAAGGCCTGACCGCCATGCCGATCCTGCTCGTCAATCCCGGCGTCGCCCTGTCGACCACGGAAGTCTTCGGACTTTGGGATCGACTGGACCGGGGTCCGCTTGCGGCAGAGGGGCTGGAACAGTTGATCATCGAGGGGCGCAACGACCTGGAGCAGGCCGCCACGGCGGCAGCGCCGGTCGTCGCGGATGTACTGGCGGCGCTGGGAGCCTGCGCCGGAGCGCGCCTTGTCCGCATGTCCGGGTCGGGCGCGACCTGCTTCGCCCTCTTCGATAGGGATCGGCAGATGGCGGAGGCGGCGGCGGCCTTGCGCGCTGGTCGGAACGGATGGTGGGTCGCGGAAACGAGGATCAGGGCGGCATGAGCGAGGCTTTCACACAGATCGATGGAGGCGACCTCAACATCCTGATCATTGCCGATCATGCCTCGGCGCATGTTCCGGCGGACATCGACCTGGGGATCGATGCCGCCTTGCTGAGCGATCATATCGCCATAGACATCGGCGTGGCGGAGGTCAGCGCGCTGCTGGCGCGGCAACTGGGCTGCACGGCGGTGCTCGGCGGCGTTTCGCGCCTCGTCATCGACCTCAACCGGGAAGAGGATGCACCCGGCCTGCTGCCCGTCATGAGCGATGGCCATGCCATTGCGGGAAACCGCCATGCCGACCTCGCCGACCGGATGATGCGGTTCCACCACCCCTATCATCATCATGTCGCGCGGCTGCTGGACGGCATGGCTTCGCCGTTCATCCTGTCCGTCCACAGCTTCACGCCGCGCCTCGCCAGCGATCCCGATCAGAAGCGGCCCTGGGACATCGGCGTGCTCTACAACCAGGATGACAGGGCCGCGCGGATCGCCATTCCCATGTTGGAGGCGGCTGGGCTCAAGGTGGGTGACCAGCTGCCCTATTCGGGCAAGGCGCTGAACGCCACGATGAACCGCCATGCGGAGAGGAACGGCATTCCCTATCTGGGCATAGAGATGCGGCAGGATCTGGTCGGCGATGAGGAAGGGCAAAGGCGATTTGCCGCAATATTGGCTCCGGTGGTTCTCGAATGCCGCAGCCGGCTCGCATGACGGGCAGCGGGCAGGAATGATGAAATCCCGCTCGTTGATGCATGATGCGCTCCTGTGTCTGGCGCTGGCGGGATGCAGCCCTCGCCCGGAGTCCGGCGAACTTGCGGGGAAAGGGCGGGAAATGATTTTCTGCGCAATCGGACCAGGCGCGGAGTGGAGCGAGGATTGTGCGGTCGAGCGGGATGGGAATATGCTGACGGTGCGCCATGCGGACGGCGGCTTCCGGCGCTTCCGGATAGTCCATGACGGACGCGGAATCGCGCCGGCGGACGGGGCGGAACAGGCCAGTATTCAGGTCGCCGGCAAGGGGGCAATCGCGTTGAGCGTCGGGCAGGACCGCTATCGCCTTCCCGCCCGCTTCTCCGAAGGGAAGAAATGATGCGGATGCATGCGATCCTGACGGCGGCCGAGATGCGGCGGGCGGAGCAGGCGGTGATCGCAGCCGGCATCGCTGAATATATGCTGATGGAGCGCGCGGGGGCCGCCGCTGCGGAGATCATCTGGCGGGCAGGTGGAAAGCGTGATTTGCTGGTCCTCTGCGGTCCCGGCAATAATGGCGGCGACGGCTTCGTGATCGCGCGGCTCCTTCGGGCGCGAGGCGTGCCGGTGCGCGTCGCCGCCCTTGGCGAAAGCCGAACGGATTCCAGCATGAAGGCGCGGGAGGCATGGGGTGGCCCCGTCGAAGCTTTCCTGGACGCGGCGCCGGCGACGCAGATCGTGGACGCGCTGTTCGGGACCGGCCTCTCTCGTGGGCTGGACGGGGCGATCGCGGCGAAGCTGCGCGCCCTTACCGAACAGGCGAGCTTCAGCTATGCCGTGGACCTGCCGAGCGGCGTGCAGACGGATAGGGGCGAACTGCTTTCCGATGTGCCTGACATGGGCGTCTGCATTGCCCTGGGTGCGCTAAAGCCGGCGCATATGTTGCAACCGGCCGCAGGATGCTGGCGGCGGCTGGTTTGCGCCGACATCGGCATTGACGCCTCCGGCGCGAAGATTCACCGGCTGGCGCCGCCGCAGTTGCATCCGCCGGCGCCCGACGCGCATAAATATAGCCGGGGGTTGGTCGCCGTGGTTGGCGGCGAAATGGCGGGCGCCGGACTGCTCGCCAGCCAGGCCGCGGCACTTGCGGGATCGGGCATGGTTCGGCATCTGGTGCAGGGTTCGGTGCACATGGGGCCGGGCGCCATCGTCACGCAGCAGGCCGACAAGGCGGGGGATGTGGCGCGTTCTCTGAACGACGATCGGGTCAGGGCCATATTGGTAGGGCCGGGCCTGGGACGTGGGAGCGAGGCTTCGGATCGGTTGAAAGCCGCGCTTGCCGCCGGGCATCCGCTTGTTCTGGACGCCGATGCGCTGGTCTTGCTGGGGGAAGAGGGGGTGGACGCCATTCCGCAGGGCTCGGTCTTGACGCCCCATGAAGGCGAATTTGTCCGCCTGTTCGGAAATCTGCCGGGCAGCAAGGTGGAGCGGGCGCTGGAGGCGGCGAAGCGGACGCGCGCGACGCTGATCTACAAGGGAAGCGACAGCATTGTCGCCTCGCCGGATGGGCGCGCTGTCCTTTCGCCGCCGGGTTCATCCTGGCTGTCGACGGCGGGGACGGGCGATGTTCTGGCGGGGCTGGTGGCTGCTCGGCTCGCTGTCACGGGGGACGGATTCCAGGCGGCATGTGAAGCGCTGTGGCTGCATGGAGAGGCGGCGAGGCGGGCGGGCGCGGCGTTCATCGCGGACGATTTGCTTGCGGAGCTGCCAGCGGCTATCGCCTCCCGCCTGTGACCGACCCTGATACCGACATCATCGTCCGCATCGCCGCGAAGGGCGATGGCGTGACCGCCCTTGGCCGCCATGTTCCGTTGACCGCGCCTGGAGACAGGATCGCGGCGGACGGCGGCATATTGCGGGGGCCGCATCATGTCGACGCGCCATGCGTTCACTTTCCGACCTGCGGCGGATGCGAGTTGCAGCATATCGACGATGCGAGCTACGCGGAGTTCGTGACGGCGCGCGTTGCAGGAGCCTTGGCAGGGCAGGGCGTGGAACCCGGCATGCTTCTGCCGCCGCATATCTCGCCGCCGAAGGTCCGTCGCCGTGCATCGCTGCGCGCAAGCAGACAGGGGCGGAAGGTCGTCATCGGCTTTGCCGAATCGGGCAGCCATATGCTGGTCGATCTCGCGATGTGCGAGATCCTCGATCCCCGGCTGTTCGCGCTGGTGGCGCCGCTGAGGAGCCTGTGCGCGGTCATCCTGCCCGAGAAGCGCGCTGCGCATGTCCGCATGTCGCTGACCGATCAGGGCGTCGATCTTTTGCTGGAGGGCGTGCGGATCGAGGGGCTTGCCGCAGACGAGGCGCTTCTGACTTTTGCGCGGGACCATGGGCTGGCTCGACTGACCATCGATGAAGGGGACGGTCCGCAGACGCGGTGGGAACCGGAGCCGGTCACGGTCAGCTTCGGCGGCGTGCCGGTTGCCTTTCCGCCCTTCGCTTTTCTTCAGGCGACACCCGATGGCGAAGCCGCGCTGGTGCGGGAAGCGCAGGCCGCCATGCCGGCGGAGGGCGCCGTTGCGGATCTCTTTTGCGGGCTTGGCACATTCGCCCTGGCTTTGGGGGATGGGCGGCCCGTCTATGCGGCGGAGGCGGCGCGTGATCTTGTCCTATCCCTCAAATCGGCGGCGAATAAGGCGCGGCGGCGCATGGTGGCGGATCATCGCGATCTGTTCAGGCGACCGCTGACGCCTGCGGAGATTGACCGGTTCGCGGGGATTGTCATCGATCCTCCGCGCGCAGGGGCGCGCGAGCAGGTGATGCAGCTCGCCGCATCGCGGGTGCCGGTGATCGCCTATATTTCGTGCAACCCTGCCAGTTTCGCGCGGGATGCCGCGCATCTGATCGCCGGCGGCTATCGGCTGGAGCGGGTTCGGCCGGTGGGGCAGTTCCGCTGGTCCACCCATGTGGAACTGGTCGGCATCTTCCGGCGCTGAGAGATTAGCCCCTCGCCGCGGGGGAGTGCGGCGAGGGGCCTTGCATCCTCTCCTCAAGGGGGAGGCCCAAGCCTCTACCCCAGCTTGATGACAGTTGCGCGACGGCGGACCGGAACCGCATCGACATAGAGGCTGGCCATCGGCTCATCCTCCACCTCCACCACGGCTTCAGATGTGAAGCCGTTGAAGCCGGTGCGCATCGCGGCGCCATAGGCGCCGAGCATCCCGATTTCGATATAGTCGCCCGCCTGCACGTCGTCCGGCAGCATGAAGGGGCCGACCATATGGTCCATGTCGTCGCAGGTGGGGCCATAGAAGGAGAAGCCGGTCAGTTCCGCCTCGCTCTCTTCCTCGCGCAGCAGGGCCACAGGGAAGCGCCAGCCGATATGCGCCGCGTCGAACAGTGCGCCATAGGCGCCGTCGTTGATATAGAGTTCCGTGCCGCGACGGCGTTCGACGCGCACGACGACCGAACTGTATTCGGCGGAAAGGGCGCGGCCGGGCTCGCACCATAGTTCGGCCGAATAGCTGATCGGCAGGCTCTCGAAACCGCGGTGAATCGCGTCGAAATAATTTTCGAGCGCGACCGGCTCCATGCCCGGATAGATGGAGGGGAAGCCGCCGCCGACATCGATGATGTCGACCGTGACAGCCGCGTCGACAATGGCGGCGCGCACGCGTTCGATGGCGTCGCTATAGGCCTGCGGGCTCATCGCCTGGCTGCCGACATGGAAGCAGATGCCCAGAGCATCGGCCGCCTGGCGGGTCGCCATCAGCAGTTCGCGGGTCTCGCCCAGTTCGGCGCCGAATTTGGACGCAAGGCTGAGTTCCGAATGTTCGGAGGAAACGCGCAGGCGCACGCACAGCTCAAGGTCGGTCGCATCATTCGTGGCGCGCATGATCTTCGCAAGCTCGTCCAGCGTGTCGAGCGAGAAGGTGCGCACGCCATGGACGTGATAGGCCTCTGCAATCGCTTCCTCGGCCTTGACCGGGTGCATGAAGCAAAGCTTGCCCTCGCCCTGCAGCGTCTCCGCCACCAGGCGCACCTCCGCGATGGACGCCACGTCGAAATGCGTGATGCCGGAAGCGAAGAGGGTGCGGATCAGATCGGGAGACGGATTCGCCTTGACTGCATAGAGCGAGCGTCCCGGAAACTTCTCAGAGAAGAATCGGGCGGCCCGGGCCGCAGCTTGGGGACGGATCAGCGTTACCGGTGCTGCCGGTTTGAGGGCGGTCGCTACCCCCAGCGCGCTATGATGCTTGTGCAACTCAAGGGACCTCCAGGGTAGTCGTTGGCAAAGAAGCTGCCTTGCGGTGGAAGTCCCATGGGGCAGCGGAAGGGCGATATATGCGGCAGGGGTCCCCCTGTAAAGCGCATGCGTAAATTTTGTTGCGCGACCGGCTATGAAATGTGCGTCAGGAGAGACGGGACTTGAAATCCTGGTAGGAAAACTCGCGGATTTGCTTGAGTTCGTCGGTTTCCGAGTTCCACAGCCAGATGGCCGGCAGCGGCACGCCGTTGAATGTGTTGGTCTTTACCATCGAATAATGGGCCTGATCGAGGAAGGCGATCCGCCGCCCCGGAGTCGCACCGCCGGGGACTCGATAGTCCCCTATGATGTCCCCGGCGAGGCAGGATGGACCACCGAGTCGGGTGACGGGGCCGTCCGCTTCCTCATGCAGCATGGCCGGGCGGTAGGGCGCCTCGATCACGTCGGGCATGTGGCAGGTGGCGGAGATGTCGGTGATCGCCACGGGCATGCCGTTGTCGATCACGTCGAGGATTTCACCGACCAATATGCCCGCGTCCAGCGCCATCGCCTCGCCCGGCTCGATATAGAGTTGGAGGCCGGTTTGCGCCTTTATCGCCCGGAGGAAGGCGATCAGGTCGTCGATCTGGTAATCCGCGCGCGTGACATGATGTCCGCCGCCGAAGTTCAGCCATTTGAGGCGGCCGACATGGGGCATGACGCGGGATTCGATGGCGGCCCAGGTACGCTGAAGCGGCAGGAAATCCTGTTCGCACAGATTGTGGATGTGGAGGCCGTCGACGCCCTCCAGATGTTCGGGGCACAGCTGGTCGATGGGAAAGCCGAGGCGGCTGTGCGGTTGGGACGGGTCATATTTGGGCACCTCCCCCTCCGCATGGAGGGGATTGAGGCGCAGGCCGATGTCGAAGTTCACACCGTTCATCCGGGCATCGTCGATGACCGGGCGCAGGCGCGCGATCTGGCCGGGGCTGTTGAAGATGACATGGTCTGAAATCCTAAGGATTTCGGCCAGATCTTCAGGCTTGTAGGCGGCGCAATAGGTGGCGACTTCGCCGCGATATTCTTCCCGGCCGAGGCGCGCTTCATATATGCCGGAGGCGCAGACGCCGTCGAGATATTCGCCGATCACGCCCCCAAGCGACCACATGGAGAAGGCCTTGAGCGCGCCCAGCACCCTGATCCCCGCGCGGTCGCGGATGTCGCGCAGGACCGACAGGTTGCGGCGCACCGCGGCCTCGTCCACCACGAAGGCGGGCGAAGGGACGCGGCGCAGGTCGAAATGGGCGAAGGCGGCGGGATCGCCGGCTTTGGTTTCCATCGGTTCATCCACGCCGCCCTGAGCCTGTTGAGGTGCGGCTTACTTTGAAGAAAAGTAAGGGGCTTCGACAGGCTCAGCCCGAACGGCGTCAGGAACGAAGCTTTTTTAGAAATCCAGTTTAGAAATCCAGCGGCGCGGGCAGTTCCTTCACCTGCCAGGGCAGGCCGTGCCGGTTCAGCATGTCCATGAAGGGATCGGGATCGAACTGTTCGATGTTGAACACGCCTTCACCCCGCCATGCGCCGGTCAGCATCAGCGCCGCGCCGATCATCGCGGGGACGCCGGTGGTGTAGCTGACCGCCTGGTTGCCGGTTTCCGCATAGGCGTCCTCATGGTCGCAGACATTATAGACATAGACCGTCTTCTGGCTTCCATCCTTGAGGCCGGTGGCGATGTCGCCGATATTGGTCTTGCCCCTGGTGGTCGAACCCAGGCTGGACGGTTCGGGCAGCACGGCCTTCAGGAACTGGAGCGGGATGATTTCCTGCCCATTGTACATCACGGGATCGATGCGCGTCATGCCGACATTCTGGAGCACTTCCAGATGCTTGAGATAAGCGTCGCCAAAGGTCATCCAGAAACGGATGCGCTTGATTTCGGGGTAGAATTTGGCGAGCGATTCCAGTTCCTCATGATACATGAGGTACATGTTCTTCTGCCCCACCTGGTCGAAATCGAAGACCTGCTTGTGTTTCAGCGCCGGGCCCTCCACCCACTTGCCGCCTTCCCAGTGGCGCGAGGGTGCGGTGACTTCGCGGATGTTGATTTCCGGGTTGAAGTTGGTGGCGAAATGCTGGCCATGGTCGCCGCCATTGCAGTCGAGTATGTCGAGCGTGTCGATCCGGTCGAGCAGATGCTTCCTGATGTAGCTGGCGAAGACGCTGGTGACGCCGGGGTCGAAGCCCGAGCCCAGCAGCGCCATGATGCCGGCTTCCTTGAAGCGCTCCTGATAGGCCCATTGCCAGCTATATTCGAACTTCGCCGTGTCGCGCGGTTCGTAATTGGCGGTGTCCAGATAGTCGGTTTTGGTCGCGAGGCAGGCGTCCATGATCGCCAGGTCCTGATAGGGCAGGGCAAGGTTCACGACCAGTTTCGGCTGCACCCTTTCGATGAGGGCGACGGTTTCGGCGACATTGTCGGCGTCGACCTGCGCCACGTCGATGGTGACGCCGGTGCGGGCCTTCACCGATTCGGCCACCTTCTCGCAGGAGACGATGCGGCGGCTGGCGAGTGTGATATGGCTGAAAATGTCAGAGTTCATCGCCATTTTGTGAACCGCGACAGACCCGACGCCACCCGCACCAATGACCAGAACCTTGCTCAATTCAACTGCTCCATAGCTGTGCCGCGCGATCCGCGCGAAAGCGCCCATATAGGGAGTTGGCGTTACAGCGCAAAGTCAGTCTGTCGAGAGGGAGCCCGGTCAGCCCCCCCCCGCACGCCATGGGCTGAATATCGACCCGTCCTAGAAACTCGCCCCATCCACCTTGCTGATCCTGAGCGCGTCGAGATCGACGGAGGGAACGCAGCGCAGGTTGATGGCCTGCATGGCCGAGCCATCGGGGCCCTGGCCCTGCGCGAAGGCCTGCGTGCCGCAGTCGGTGCAGAACTGGTGCGTGATCCTGTGCCTGTAGAATTGATAGTCGCTCAGCTTGTCCGCGCCGCTGTCGAGGGTGAACTGGTCCGCGGGGACGAAGGTCAGCATGAAGCCCTTGCGGCGGCAGTGGGAGCAGTTGCAGGTCATCGCCTCGCCGGGCGCATCGGCGGCTACGGTGAAGGTGACGGCGCCGCAATGGCAGCTTCCGGTGTAGGGCATTGGAATCTCCTTTTTTGGAGAGCCTAGAGGCATTGGGACTGGAAGGGAATTGGGGGAATCGGGTGATTTTCCGCCATAGGCCCGTCCCCTTCGGGTTCAGGCGCGTCGCGCGTCAGTTCACCAACCGTCTTAATCCCTCCACCGTATCCGCCTCATGCGCAGGCTTGTCCTTCCGGATGCGCGCGATCCGGGGGAAGCGCATGGCCAGCCCCGATTTATGCCGCTTGCTTTCGTGGATGCTGTCGAAGGCGACCTCCAGCACCAGCGACTTTTCCACCTCCCGCACCGGGCCGAAGCGGTTGACCGTGTTGGTCCGCACGAAGCGGTCGAGCCATTTCAGTTCCTCGTCGGTGAAGCCGCTATAGGCTTTGCCGACGGGCAGCAGTTCGCCGTCCGCCGTCCAGCAGCCGAAGGTATAGTCGGAATAGAAGGAGGAGCGTTTGCCATGGCCCCGCTGCGCGTACATCATCACGCAGTCGGCGGTCAGCGGATCGCGTTTCCATTTATACCAGAGCGCGGCCTTGCGCCCCGCGACATAGGGGCTGTCGCGGCGCTTGAGCATCACGCCCTCGATCGCGGCGTCGCGGGCGCCGGCGCGTATTTCCGCCAGGCTGTCGAAATCGGGTGCTTCGATGAGGGCCGAGATGTCGAAGCGGTGCGGGTCCAGCTGGGGCACGGTGGCTTCGAGGCGGAGGCGGCGCTGTTCCCAAGGGAGCGGCCGAAGGTCCTCCTCCGCGTCGAGCAATATGTCGTAGAGGCGGACGAAGGCGGGATAATCGTCCATCATCTTCGCCGTCACCGCCTTGCGGCCGAGGCGTTGCTGGAGGGCGTTGAAGCTGGCAGCCTCTCCGCCCTGAAACTCCCCTTTCACGAGCAGTTCTCCGTCCAGCACCGCATGATGGCGGAAGGCTTCGGCTATGTCGGGGAAGCTGCCGGTGATGTCGTCTCCGGCGCGGCTGTAGAGGCGGGTCTGCGCGCCCGTGCCGACGATCTGGATGCGGATGCCGTCCCATTTCCATTCGGCGGCATAGTCGGAAAGGTCGACGCTTTCGGCCTCCAGCGGATGGGCGAGCATGAAGGGGCGGAAGAAGGGCGTGCCGGCGGGATCCGGGCGGTCCGACCTGCCCTCCGCCCAGGCGAACAGGTCGGCATAGGGTGGGGCCAGTGCGTGCCAGCATTCCTCGACATCGTCGACGTCGAGCCCGAAGGCCTGGGCGAAGCCGGTCTTGGCGAGCCGGGCGGAGATGCCGACGCGCAGGCCGCCGGTTGCGAGCTTCAGCAGGGCGAAGCGGCCGGAGGCGTCGAGATGGTCCATCATCCGGGCCAGGGTCGTCGGGGCGGCGGCGCGGCTGGTGGCGTGGAGGCGGTCGACTATGGCGGATAGGGTGAGGGAGCCGTCGTCCACCTCCGGCGGCTGGTCCTCCGCCTTGGGCCAGAGGAGGGCCACGGTTTCGGCGAGGTCGCCCACATAGTCCCGGCTCATTTCGAAAAGGACCGGATCGACGCGGGCGCGGGTCATTTCCGCTATGGTGGAAGCCTTGACCGCTTTCAGGTCGAGATTGCCGGTGAGGGCGGCGAGCGCCCAGCCCCGGTCCGGGTCGGGGGCGCTGCGCATGTAGCTGGCGATAAGGTCCAGCTTGCCGTTGCGGGAGCGGGTGTAGACGAGGCCGTCGAGAAGCCGGGAGAAGGCGCGCATCAGCCTTCATCCTCGTCTTCGCGGCCCACCAGGGCGAGGGCGCGGGCGCGCATCTGGTGGGTCATGCACCAGTGGAGCAGGGCTTCCTCCCGCCCGTGGGTGATCCAGGTTTCCGACGGGGCCACCTCGCGGATGGTGTCGGTCAGCTCGTCCCAGTCGGCATGGTCGGAGATGATGAGCGGAAGTTCGACATTGCGCTGGCGGGCGCGCTGGCGGACGCGCATCCAGCCCGACGCCATGGCGGTGATCGGGTCGGGCAGGCGGCGGCTCCAGCGGTCGTTGAGGGCGGATGGGGGCGAGACGACGATGCGGCCGCGCATGTCCCCGGCGGGGAGGCCGGTCGCCGGGCGCAGCTCTCCCAGGGCGACGCCGAATTGTTCGTAGAGCGCGCACATCCTCTCCAGCGCGCCATGGATGTGGATGGGGTCGTGATGACCCCTGGCGCGCAGTTCGCAGATCAGGCGCTGCGCCTTGCCCAGGGCGTAGGCGCCGACCAGGACGCAGCGGTCGGGATGGGCGTGCAGGGCGGCGAGCAGGCGGTCGACCTCGCTGCCCGTGTCGGGATGGCGGAAGACCGGCAGGCCGAATGTGGCTTCGGTGACGAAGATGTCGCAGGGGACGGGTTCGAAGGCTTTGCAGGTGGGATCGGGGCGGCGCTTGTAGTCGCCGGTGACGACCACCCGCTCGCCAGCGTGGGACAGCAGGATCTGGGCGGAACCGAGGACATGGCCGGCGGGCACATAGCTGATCGTGACTCCGTTCATGCGGATTTCTTCGCCATAGGGCACCGCCGTGCCCGACGCGGTGCCGTAGCGCAGGGCCATGATCGCCAGCGTTTCCTCCGTCGCCCAGACATGGCCGTGGCCGCCGCGCGCATGATCGGCATGGCCATGGGTGACGAGCGCGCGTTCCCGCGGGACGGAGGGATCGATCCAGGCATCGGCCGGGCGGACATAGATGCCGGTGGGGTGGGGTTCGATCCAGTGAGGCATTGCTGTGGAAGAAGGTGGAATGCGCCGCTTGGTTCCGCAAGGGCCTTCATATTGCCGTAACCCGATCGTCATGGGTACGACATGCCGTTGCCCTATGCGCCGCCGGACGACCGGCAGCGAGGAGGCGCGGCACATGGCATCTACGGCTCACCAGAATGTTACCCGCGCGGTGCACCGGCATCGGCATCTGTCGAAACAGGGCCTGCTGGAGCGGGCCTTTACCTTTGCGTTCCGGGGCCTTGTCTATGCGCAGATCTGGGAAGATCCGGAGGTCGACATGGAAGCGCTGGCGATCGGGCCGGACAGCCATGTCGTCACCATCGCTTCGGGCGGGTGCAATGTGCTGAGCTATCTGACGGCCGATCCGGCGAAGATCACGGCGGTCGACCTCAACACCGCGCATATCGCGCTCAACCGGCTGAAGCTGGCGGCGGCGCAGGCATTGCCGGACCATCGGGCCTTCCATCGCTTCTTCGCCAGGGCGGATTGCAGGGAGAATGTGGCGGCCTATCGCACCTTCGTGGCGCCGGTGCTGGACGACGCCACGCGGCGCTATTGGGAGGGGCGGGACTTCATCGGGCGGCGGCGGATCGGCGGCTTTGCGCGGGGGATTTACAGGCATGGGCTGCTGGGGCGCTTCATCGGCGCGGCGCATCTGCTGGCGCGGTTGCATGGCGTCGATCCGCGGCGGATGCTGGATGCGAAATCGCGGGAGGAGCAGCGGGCGATCTTCGAAACGGAGCTGGCGCCGGTGTTCGACAGCCCCTTCATGCGATGGCTGACGAGCCAGCCGGCTTCGCTCTTCGGCCTGGGCATCCCGCCCGCGCAATATGAGGCGCTTGCCGGGGACGCGCGGATGGACGGCGTGCTGAAGGCGCGGCTGGAAAAGCTGGCCTGCGGCTTCGACCTCAAGGACAATTATTTCGCGGTGCAGGCTTTCGAGCGCGGTTATGCCGGCGGCGAGGGGCCATTGCCGCCCTATTTGCAGGCCGCGAACCATGCGGCCGTGGTGGAACGCGCCGGGCGGGTGGATGTCCGGCATGTGAACTTCACCGACTTCCTGGCGTCGCAGGAGGCGGGGTCCGTCGATCGCTACATCCTGCTCGACGCGCAAGACTGGATGGACGATGCGCAGTTGAACGCGCTTTGGGCCCAGATCACGCGAACGGCGAAGCAAAATGCGCGGGTGCTGTTCCGGACGGCGGGCGAACCGAGCATCCTGCCGGGGCGGGTCGACGATGCGCTGCTGTCGCGCTGGGACTATCGGGCGGAGGAATCGCGGGAATATACGGCGCGGGACCGGTCGGCCATTTATGGCGGCGTTCACCTCTATGTGCTGGGGAGGGCGTGATGACGGGCGGGCATGGCGGGCTGATGGACAGCGTCTATCGGCATCAGCGGCACATTTACGACCTGTCGCGGAAATTCTACCTGCTCGGGCGGGATGGGCTTATTGCCGACCTGGCGCCGCCGCGCGGTGGGGCGGTGCTGGAGATCGGCTGCGGCACGGGACGCAATCTGATCGCCGTGGGCAAGGCCTGGCCGGAGGCGCGGCTCTATGGCGTCGATATTTCCGAGGCGATGCTGGGGACGGCGCGCAAAGCCGTGGCGAAGGCGGGCCTGGGGGATCGCGTCGTGCTGGCGCAGGGGGATGCCTGTGCGTTCGATGCAGGGGCGCTGTTCGGGCGGGAACGGTTCGAGCGGGTGTTCATCAGCTATGCGCTGTCCATGATCCCGGACTGGGAAGCGGCTCTGGGGCAGGCGGCGGGTTGCGTCGCGCATGGCGGCAAGCTGGAGATTGTCGACTTCGGGCAGCAGGATGGTCTGCCGGGCTTGTGGAAGCGGGCGCTGTTCGGGTGGCTGGCGCGCTTTCATGTGTCGCCGCGGGCGGAATTCAGGCAGGCGATCGGCAGGGTGGCGGCGGACATGGGGGGCTTTGCGCATAGCCGGAGCCTGTATCGGGGCTATGCGGTCAGGGGTGGGTTGATCCGGCTGTGAGTTTTTGGCCGGTTCCCGGATCGGGGTTGCGAATTCCGGCCTGGCCGCTGGAAATTGCCGCTGATGTTGCGCCGACCCATCCCAGCCCCCCGCCTGCGGGAGGGGGAATGAGGGCAGCGCCTCCAGCGGAACTCGCGCGGGCGCCGGTCAGGCCGCTTTCTTGAATTCCAGTTCGAGCCGGTCCCAGATTTCCACCAGAGCATCGACCAGTTCGCGCATCATTTCTTCGGTATGCGCCGGTCCGGGCGTGAAGCGCAGGCGTTCCGTGCCGCGCGGGACGGTGGGATAGTTGATGGGCTGCACATAGGCGCCATATTCCGCCAGCAATATGTCGCTGATCCGCTTGGCCTTCACCGGGTCGCCCACCATCAGGGGGACGATGTGCGTCACCGACGGCATCACCGGCAGGCCGGCTTCCGCCATCAGGCGCTTCAGGGTCGCGGCGGACGCCTGCTGGCCCTCGCGTTCCTCGCTCGACTGCTTGAGGTGACGGACGCTGGCCAGCACGCCGGCGACCAGCACAGGGGAGAGGGAGGTGGTGAAGATGAAGCCGGGCGCATAGCTGCGGATCACGTCGACGATCATCTGGTCGGCGGCGATGTAGCCGCCCATCACGCCGAACGCCTTGCCCAGCGTGCCTTCGATGATGGTCACGCGATCGGCCACCTCGTCCCGTTCGGAAATGCCGCCGCCGCGCGCGCCGTACATGCCGACTGCATGAACCTCGTCCAGATAGGTGAGGGCGTTATATTCGTCGGCCAGGTCGCAGATCGCGGCGATGGGGGCGATGTCGCCGTCCATCGAATAGACGCTTTCGAAGGCGATCAGCTTGGGCGCTTCCGGGTCTTCGGCGGCCAGCAGTTCGCGCAGATGATCGACGTCATTGTGGCGGAAGACGCGCTTCTCGCAGCCCGAATTGCGGATGCCCGCGATCATCGAGGCATGGTTCAGCTCGTCGGAGAAGATGATGCAGCCGGGCAGGATCTTGGCGAGGGTCGAGAGCGTCGCTTCGTTCGAGACATAGCCCGAGGTGAAGAGCAGCGCGCCTTCCTTGCCGTGCAGGTCGGCCAGTTCGGCCTCCAGATCAACATGATAATGGGTGTTGCCGCCGATATTGCGGGTGCCGCCGGAGCCCGCGCCGACATCGTGCAGCGCCTCTTCCATCGCGGCGACGACCTTGGGATGCTGGCCCATGGCGAGATAGTCGTTGGAGCACCAGACGGTGATGGGCTTGGGCCCGTTATGGCCGTGGAAGCAGCGGGCGTTGGGGAAGGCGCCCTTGTTGCGCAGGATGTCGATGAAAACCCGGTAGCGGCCTTCGCTATGGAGCCGGTCGATCGCCTGCGTGAAGATGTGCTTGTAGTTCACTTGAACGCCCTGTCCCTATTCCCGCATCCCCTCTTTGAGGGGCATTTATCCGCTGTTTTGGCCTATTACCAGTGATAAACGCTCGCAGCCTTAGGGAGAATTACCTATCACACTGATAGAAGGACTTGCGATTGGACCAAAGGTCCACCCCTTCAAAGTCCTTCGATCCGTTGCAAGCCATAGCCTTCCAGCGCTGGGCGGAGTGGCTCCACGCTCTCGTCCAGGCGAGTGAAGACCGCGGTTCCGGGCTGCGGTTCGGACGGCCATGGCTGCCCCTGGGTCAGATAAGCGATGCGGCGCGCAATTCCTTCACCGCCGTGCACGAATCTGAGCGGACGGGGCGAAGCGGCGGCCAGTTCGGCCTCCACCAGCGGAAAATGCGTGCAGGCGAGGACCACTATGTCCATCCGGTCCCCGCCCGGCTGGTCGAACAGGCCGGCCAGCGCGTCCCGCGCAATGGCGGGATCGAGCGGTTCGCCGCGCAGTTTCGCCTCGGCAAGCTGGACGAGGGCGGCCGACCCATGGCGCAGGACCGTGCAGTCGGCGCCATGTTCGGCCGCGAGCCTGTCGACATAGGGCTGGCGCACCGTGGCGTCGGTGCCGAGCACGCCGAATACCCGGCTTTGCGAGAGCAGGGCGGCAGGCTTGATTGCCGGTACCGTGCCGACAACGGGGATGTCGAGCGCGGCGCGGACCGCCGGCAGGGCGATGGTGGAGGCGGTGTTGCAGGCGATGACGGCGAGGCGCGGGCGGTAGCGCTCCACCAGCCGCCCGAGCAGGGCGGGCACGCGGGCGGCGATCTCCGCCTCGCTCTTGGTGCCATAGGGGAAGCCCGCGCTGTCCGCGGCATAGACGACCGGCGCGTTGGGCAGGGCGCTTCGTGCCGGGCCAAGGATGGAAAGCCCGCCGACGCCGGAGTCGAAGAAAAGAAGGGGGGCATGGGATGCGACTGTCATCGGGCAGACATGTCGCGGCATGGGGCGGGCCTGTCAACTTCCCTCAAGAGCCCTCCCCTTGAGAGGAAGGGCTTGATGGCGGGAACCCCCATCCCCGATATTCCGACCCATATTTCGTCACCTTCGCCATTGCCCGGTTCGCCGGGAACGCTATGGTCGCGCCGCAACCAATTTGGCGAGATCATGACTCCTCCCTGGCTACTTCCCGCATTCGTCCTGCTGATCGGTTATCTGCTGGGTTCCATCCCGTTCGGGCTGCTGCTGACGCGCCTCACCGGGGCGGGCGACCTGCGCAAGATCGGGTCGGGGAATATCGGCGCGACCAATGTGCTGCGGACGGGGCGAAAGGGGCTGGCGGCGGCGACGCTGCTGCTCGATCTGCTGAAGGGCGCGGCGGCGGTGCTGGTCGGCGCGGCGCTGGTCGATGGTGGCGGGCCGATGGCCGGGGCCATGGCCTTTATCGGACATTGCTATCCCGTCTGGCTGCGCTTTGCCGGGGGCAAGGGCGTGGCGACCATGATGGGCGTGGTGACGGCGCTGTACTGGCCGGCGGGGATCGTCTTCGCGGCCGTGTGGCTGGGGGCGCTGTTCGGGACCAGATGGTCGTCGGTCGGCGGCATGTCCGCGGCGGTCAGCGCCCCTGTCGCCATGTGGTGCTTCGGCCGGATCGAGCTGGTCCCCGTTGCGCTGGCGCTCGCGTTGATCGTGCTGTGGCGGCACCGGGAGAATATCGCGCGGCTCGCCAGGGGAACCGAGCCGAAGGTGGGCGCTTCGAAAAAGGCGGCGGCCGGGGAATGAGCGAGCAGGAGCGGTTCAACCGCCTGCGCCTGATCCGTTCGCCGCGCATCGGCCCTGTCACCTTCCGCCAGTTGATGGCGCGTTTCGGCACGGCGGGCGAGGCCTTGCGCGCGGTGCCCGATCTGGCGGCGCGCGGCGGCGGCAAGGCCAGCATCGTGGACGCGAAGATCGTCGAGCAGGAGATCGCGCGCAGCCGGGCGGCTGGCGCCCGCTACCTGATCATGGGCGATGCCGATTACCCCTTCCTGCTGGAGCAGATGGAGGGCGCGCCGCCGGCCCTGATCGTGCGCGGGGACGTATCGCTGGCGGCGCGGGATTGCGTGGCGATGGTAGGGGCGCGCAACGCCTCTGCCGCGGCGTGCCGCTTCGCCCGGATGCTGGCGCAGGATCTGGGACAGCATGGGGCGGTCGTGGTGTCGGGGCTGGCGCGGGGGATCGATACGGCCGCGCATCAGGGCGCGCTGGAGAGCGGCACCATCGCCGTCATCGCCTGCGGCATCGACATCGCCTTCCCGCCCGAAAATGCGGAACTGCAGGAGCGGCTGGCCGAGGAAGGGCTGCTGGTCACGGAGCATCCGCCGGGCACGCAGCCGCTGGCCCGGCAGTTCCCGGCGCGCAACAGGATCATCGCCGGGCTGGCGCGGGGGACCGTCGTCGTGGAAGCCGCGCCCCGGTCCGGTTCGCTGATCACGGCGCGGCTGGCGGGGGAGGCGGGACGGGAGGTGATGGCGGTGCCCGGCTCTCCGCTCGATCCCCGCGCCCAGGGGTGCAACCAGTTGATCCGGGAGGGCGCGGTGCTGGTCCAGAGCGCCGCCGACGTGATCGAGGCGATCGGCGCCATCGACCCGCGCATGGTTCGGCAGCCCGGCGGCCACTTCGCGGGCGAGCCGCCGTCCGGCGACGTGGCCGAGCGGGAGCGGGCGTCGGTCGTCGCGCTGCTGGGACCGGCGCCCGTGCCGGTGGATGAACTGATAAGGCTGTCGGGCCTTGGCCCCGCCGTGGTGCAGACGGTGCTGCTGGAACTGGAACTCGCCGCCCGGCTGGAGCGGCATGCGGGTGGGAAGGTCAGCCTGTCGTGACGGGGCGTCCCGACCGTGCGGAATGCCGCCTGCATCGCTGCGGCTTGACGGAGGATGGAAACAGCTTTCAGACTCGCGCGTGTACGTGAGAGACAATTTGAACCGGGGCATGAATGCAGCTTGTCATCGTTGAATCGCCGGCCAAGGCGAAGACCATCGAAAAATATCTGGGCGGCGATTTCCATGTGCTGGCCAGCTATGGGCATATCCGCGACCTGCCGCCCAAGGACGGGTCGGTGGACCCCGACAACGGCTTTGCCATGAGCTGGGAAAATTATGGCGACAAGGGCAAGCAGCTCAAGGCCATAGCCGACGAAGCCAAGAAGGCGACCCGGCTGATCCTGGCGACCGACCCCGATCGCGAGGGGGAGGCGATAAGCTGGCATGTGCAGGAGGTGCTGCGGGCGAAGAAGGCGCTGCCCGCCAAGGTGGACCGCGTGACCTTCAACGCGATCACCAAGCAGGCGGTGACCGAGGCGATGGCCCAGCCGCGCGCGCTGGACGAGGATCTGATCGATGCCTATCGGGCGCGGCGGGCGCTGGATTATCTGGTGGGCTTCACGCTTTCCCCGGTGTTGTGGCGCAAGCTGCCGGGGGCCAAGTCGGCGGGGCGGGTGCAGTCCGTGGCGTTGCGGCTGGTCGTGGACCGGGAGCGCGAGATCGAAAGTTTCGTGGCCCAGGAATATTGGTCGGTCGCGGCCGAGATGGAGCAGGGCGGACAGGGTTTCGTCGCGCGGCTGGTGCGCTGGCGCGGCGAGAAGATCGAGCGGCTGACCATCGGCAGGGAAGGCGACGCCATGGCCGCGAAGGCGGATGTGGAGGCCGGGCGCTTCACCGTCGAGAAGGTCGAGACCAAGCCGGTTTCGCGCAATCCTCCGCCGCCGTTCACGACCTCGACGCTTCAGCAGGAGGCGGCGCGCAAGCTGGGCTTTTCGGCCAGCCATACGATGCGGATCGCGCAGCAGCTTTATGAGGATGGCGCGATCACCTATATGCGGACCGACGGCGTGCAGATGGACGGCAGCGCCATTTCCGCCGCGCGCAAGGCGATCGCGGAGCGCTATGACGGCGGCTATCTGCCCGAAAAGCCGCGCCAATATCAGACCAAGGCCAAGAATGCGCAGGAAGCGCATGAGGCCATTCGTCCGACCGAGTTTTCGCGCGACAAGGTGGGGTCGGGCGACCATGCGCGGCTGTACGACCTGATCTTCAAGCGGGCGCTGGCGAGCCAGATGGCTTCGGCGCGGCTGGAGCGGACGACCGTCGATCTGGTCGATGCGACCGGGCAGCATGGGCTGCGCGCCACCGGACAGGTGGTGATCTTTCCGGGGTTCCTGGCGCTCTATGAGGAAGGGCGCGACGATGCGGAAGACGATGATTCGAGGCTGCTGCCGCGCTTGGGCGTGGGCGACGCTCCCGCCAAGAAGAAGGTGACGGCGGAGCAGCATTTCACCCAGCCGCCGCCGCGCTATTCGGAAGCGTCGCTGGTCAAGAAGCTGGAGGAACTGGGGATCGGGCGGCCTTCCACCTATGCCTCGACTTTGCAGGTGCTGAAGGACCGCGACTATGTGCGGATCGAGAAGAACCGCTTCTTCGCGGAGGAGAGCGGGCGGCTGGTGACGGCCTTTCTGGAGCGTTTCTTCGAGCGGTATGTGTCCTACGACTTCACCGCAGGGCTGGAGGATGAGCTGGATGAGATTTCCGGCGGGCGGGCCCAGTGGCAGGCGGTGCTGGAAGCCTTCTGGCGCGACTTCAAGCCCAAGACCGCCGAGGTGATGGAGCAGAAGCCTTCCGACATCACGGCTGAGCTGGACAAGTTTCTGGAGCCGATGCTGTTCCCGCCCAAGGCGGACGGGTCCAATCCGCGTGCCTGCCCGATGTGCGGCGACGGGCAATTGTCGCTGCGCGGCGGGCGGTTCGGGGCGTTCATCGCCTGCTCCAACTATCCGGAGTGCAAATATACGCGCAAGTTCGGGCAGCCGGGCGGCGACAAGGATGGCGAGGACAAGGGGCCGGAGGTGCTGGGCCAGCATCCCGAGACCGGGCAGGATATTGTCAGGAAATCCGGGCGGTTCGGGCCCTATATCGAGATGGGCGAGGGCAAGGAGGCCAAGCGCGGCTCCATTCCCAAGGATTTGCCCGATGGCGAGTTGACGCTGGACTGGGCGGTGAAGCTGCTGAGCCTGCCGCGCGAGATCGGGCTGCATCCGGAGACGGGGAAGCCCATCGTGGCGAATATCGGGCGGTTCGGGCCCTATCTGCTGCATGACGGCAAATATGGGCGGCTGTCCTCCACCGCGGAGATTTTCGAGGTGGGGATGAACAGCGCCGTGGCCAAGCTGGCCGATGCGGCGAACAAGGGCGGGCGTGGCGCTTCGTCGCGGGAGCCGCTCAAGGTGCTGGGCAAGCATCCGCGCACCGAAGCGGAGATCAAGCTGATGGCGGGGCGCTATGGTCCCTATGTGACCGACGGCACGACCAATGCGACGCTGCCCAAGACCATCGAGCAGGATGCCCTGACGCTGGAGGAGGCTGCGCAACTGATCGATGCGCGGGCCGCGGCGGCGCCTGCGAAGAAGGGGAAGAAGGCGCCGGCGAAAAAGGGTGCGGCGAAGAAGCCTGCCGCGAAGAAGGCGTCTGCGAAGAAGAAGGTAGCGGCGGAGTAATTATGCTCGTCATCCCCGGAAAGCGGGAATCCATCTCCCATAAATTGTGCCTGGCGCAAGGTCAGGTGATGGATTCCCGCCTGCGCGGGAATGACGATGATTGATAAGCGGGTTGGCTTACTCCACCCAATCCAGGCCGATGTCGCGGTAGATGAAGCGGTCGTCTTCCCAATCTTCCTTCACCTTGACGTGGAGGTAGAGATGGACCTTGACCCCAAGCAGGCTGGCCAGTTCGGCGCGGGCCTTTGAGCCGATTTCCTTGAGGCGCTGGCCGCCCTTGCCCAGCACGATGGCGCGCTGGCTGGAGCGGCCGACGAGGATCTGCTGGTGGATTTCGACCGATCCGTCCTCGCGCTCGCTATATTTTTCCGTGTCGACGGCGGCGGCATAGGGGAGTTCGGCGTGGAGCTGGTGATAGAGCTGTTCGCGCGTGATCTCCGCCGCCAGCATGCGGTCGGTGGCGTCGGAGACCTGATCCTCCGGGAAGTGCCAGGGGCCTTCGGGCATGGCTCTGGCGAAGGCGGTCTTGAGTTCGGGAAGGCCGTCGCCGGTCGCCGCGCTGACGAAGAAGGTCTCCGCTATGTCGAGCTGTTCGTAGAGCCGCTGGGTGTGGACCAGCAGCTTTTCCTTGATGGCGATGTCGACCTTGTTGAGGATCAGCCATTTCCTCTCCGGCCGGGCGGCGAGGGCGCTGACGATCGGTTCCATCTTGGCGCCGAGGCCCGCCTTGCCGTCGACGACCAGAGCGATCAGGTCGGCGCCTTGCGCGCCGCCCCATGCGGCCTGCACCATGGCGCGGTCAAGGCGGCGCTTGGGGGCGAAGATGCCGGGGGTGTCGACCAGCACCATCTGCGCGTCGCCCTCGATCGCCACGCCCATGACGCGGGTGCGGGTGGTCTGCGCCTTGGGGCTGGTGATCGCCACCTTCTGGCCTACCAGCGCGTTGACCAAGGTGGATTTGCCTGCGTTCGGGGCGCCGACTATGGCGATGACGCCGCAATGTTGCTGAACTTCTGAACCTTCCAAATTTAACTCCGTTCGCCCTGAGCCTGTCGAAGGGCTTTACTTTTCCTGGTTCGAGCGCGCCAAGGTGGAGATGAGTTTCCAATCCTCGCGGATGAGCGCAAGTTTCTTGGCCCGGCTCCAGCCCTTGATTTGGCGCTCTGCTTCCAGCGCCTCCATACGGGTTCCGAACTCTTGCGACCAGACCAGTTTTATCGGGCGGCGGTTTTGGGTGTGGCCAGGGATTGCGCCTGCCTCATGTTGCGCGATGCGGGTTTGGAGATTGTCGGTGTGGCCGGTGTAGAAGCTGCGGTCGGCGCAGTGGAGCATGTAGGTCCAGAAGGGCAATGTCGTTCCAGAAGAAAGAAAAGCCCTTCGACAGGCTCAGGGCGAACGGGGAGGGGTTTTGGACTTAGTTGTGGGCGGTTTACGCGGTCAGTTTGTCCAGCAGGGCCTTTGCCGCTGCGGTTTCCGCTTCCTGCTTGGAACCGCCCGTCGCGCTTGCTTCGCCTGCGCCCTTGATGCTGACCGTTACCGTGAATTTCAGGGCGTGGTGGGGGCCGGAGCGGTCGGTCATCGCATATTCCGGCGGTTTGCGCTTGTTGGCGGCGGCCCATTCCTGAAGCGCGGACTTGGGGTGTTTGGGCGCGCTGGACTGGGTGTCGACGCGGTCGGCCCAGAGACGGCGGACGAGGGTGCGGGCCTCCTCCAGGCCGCCCTCCAGATAGAGCGCGCCGATCAGCGCCTCCATGACGTCGCCCAGCACATTGTCGCTGTCGGCGGCGCCATCGTCGCGGGCCTGCTTGCCGAGCACCAGATGAGCCGGAACTCCGGCGCTGCGGGCGACTTCGGCGCAGGTCTCGCCGGAAACCAGCGCGTTGAAGCGGCGGGAAAGCTTGCCTTCGGGTTCGCCCGAAAAGCGGTCGTAGAGCCACTCCGCGATCAGCAGGCCCAGGATGCGGTCGCCCAGGAATTCCAGCCGTTCATAATTCACCGCATGGGCGCTGCCATGGGTCAGCGCCTGGTTGAAGGCGGCCGGGTCCTTCGGCGCGCGGCCGATCAGGGCGCTCAGCCAGCCTTCGGTGTCGGGTTTCGTCAAAAGCCTTCCCCGATGCGGCTCCAGCGCGCGGCGGACACCCATGTCCAGGGCAGCAGCCAGTTGGCGCTGCCGTCGGTCGAGAAGACGGAGATCATCGCCTTGCCGACCAGATTTTCCTCAGGAACAAGGCCGATGCCGCCGCCGTCGACCGCCGGGAAGCGGCTGTCCGCGCTGCGGTCGCGATTGTCGCCCATCATGAAGAGATGGCCTTCGGGCACCACCACCGTGTCGCGGTCGTCGGCCGCGCCGTCCGGCACCAGGTCGAGGACATTGTAGCTTTTGCCGCCCGGCAGCGTCTCCCGATATTGGGGGTAGCGGCACTGGCGGCCGCCGGGTACGGCCTCCTCGAATTTGGGGCGGTAGCAGGGGGACGGACTGCCTTCCTTCGCTGCCGCATCCTCCATATTGGGCGTCACCGGTATGACGAGGTCGGCCACCTTCTGCTTCGGAATGGCCTGACCGTTCAGATAGACGGTGCCCCCGCGCACGGAGATCATGTCGCCGGGCAGGCCGATGACGCGCTTGATATAGTCGTTCTTCTGGTTCGGCGGCGCCTTGAACACCACCACGTCGCCGCGCTGCGGCGTCGAGGCGAAGATGCGGCCGGGGATCAGCGGCATGCCGAAGGGCAGCGAATAGCGCGAATAGCCATAGGGCCATTTCGCAACCAGCAGATAATCCCCGATCAGCAGGCGCGGCTGCATCGATTCCGACGGGATGTTGAAGGGCGACACGATGAAGCTGCGAAGGACGAAGACGAACACCGCCAGCTTTGCGAGAAACCAGAGGAAATCCCGCGTTTCGGATTTTGCGCTCATGCTTGGTCGTCTTTTCCTTCAATTCGCCCTGAAAACAGGCCGTCGCGGCTTTTGCGGGTTAGTAAAGCCGCCGTCAAGCGGGCTAGAGACCAACGGGTTGTCACTTCATGCTGCCCCGCAGCCCGATTTTTCCGTTCGAACGGTGCAATAGCGGAACGACTTGGCTAGGATGGGCAAGAATCGACAGGTGCAGCGTCGGTATCGATCAACGGCAAAACAAGAGGATATATCCCAATGTCCAGCCCTGCACTGGCAGCGCTCGCGGCTCTTCCCCAGGCCGATCTCAAGTCCATCTTCACCACCGATCCCGACCGGCTGAGCAAGTTCACCCTGCGCCAGGGGCCCGTGCGCTTCGACTGGTCGAAGACGCATCTGACCGACGAGCTGTTCGAGGGATTTCTGGCGCTGGCCGAGGAAAAGGGCTTTGCCGCGCAGCGGGACGCCCTGTTCGCGGGCGAGGCGGTGAACAACACCGAGGGCCGCGCCGCCGAGCATCCCGCCGAGCGGGGCGAGGGCAATGCCGACAGCGTGGCGCGGGCCAAGATGTTCCATGCGCGGATGCGGGCGTTGATCGACGCCATAGAGGGCGAGGCGCTGGGGCCGATCCGGCATATCCTGCATATCGGCATTGGCGGGTCTGCGCTGGGGCCCGACCTGATCGTCGATGCATTGGGCGGGGACGGAGCGCGCTATGACGTCGCCATCGTGTCCAATGTCGACGGCACGGCGCTGGAGCGGGCGATTTCGCGCTTCGATCCCGAAGCGACGCTGATCGCCGTGGCTTCGAAGACCTTCACCACCACGGAGACCATGCTGAACGCGGCGAGCGCGATCAACTGGATGGTCGAGGCGGGGGTGGATGATCCCTATGGCCGGGTGATCGCGCTGACCGCATCGCCCGACAAGGCGATCGAATGGGGCGTGGACGAGACGCGGGTGCTGCCCTTCGCGGAGAGCGTGGGCGGGCGTTATTCGCTCTGGTCCTCCATCGGGTTTCCGGCGGCGCTGGCGCTGGGATGGGATGCGTTCGAGAGCCTGCTGGAAGGCGCGGCGGCGATGGACCGGCATTTCCGGCTGAGCGACCCCAGGCAGAACGCGCCGCTGATCGCCGCCTTTGTCGACCAATATTATGCGCGGGTGCTGGGATGCCAGACGCGGGCGCTGTTCGCCTATGACGAAAGGCTGCGTCTGCTGCCCTCCTATCTCCAGCAACTGGAGATGGAGAGCAACGGCAAGAGCGTGACGCGCGACGGCAAGCCCGTCGATGGACCGACGGCGGCGATCACCTGGGGCGGCGTCGGCACGGACGCGCAGCATGCCGTGTTCCAGCTGCTGCATCAGGGGACGATCCTGACGCCGGTGGAGTTCATCGCCTCCATCGAGCCGGGCCATGCGCTCGATCCGGCGCATCATCGGGCCTTGCTGGTGAACTGCTTCGCGCAGGGGGCGGCTTTGCTGCGGGGCAAGGATAATGAGGCCGATCCGGCGCGGGCCTATCCGGGGAACCGGCCTTCGACCACCATATTGCTGGACGACGTGACGCCGGAGGTTCTGGGGGCGCTGATCGCTTTCTACGAGCATCGGACCTTTGCCAATGCGGTGCTGATGGGGATCAATCCGTTCGATCAGTTCGGTGTCGAGCTGGGCAAGGAAATCGCCAGGTCCATCGAGGCGGAGGGGCCGAAGGGGTTCGATCCTTCGACCATGGCTTTGATCGATCTGGCTTTGGGCGGGGTTTGACGGATAAGCCGCTTCTGGAGGTGGGAGGGCCCCGTTTTGCTAGCGCCCACCCCCGGCCCATCCCGCCCGCGGGAGGGGAGTGAGAAGATTCTGGTTTGTAACTCCGCTGGGGACGCTCCATATGCGGGCGCAATCTAGCGGAGGGATGGATGAGCAATTACGACTTCGACCTTTTCGTCATCGGGGCGGGATCCGGCGGCGTGCGGGCTTCGCGCGTGGCGGCGGCGCATGGCGCGAAGGTGGCGGTGGCCGAGGAATATCGGGTCGGCGGCACCTGCGTCATTCGCGGCTGCGTGCCCAAGAAGCTGCTCATCTATGGCGCGCATTTTGCCGAGGATCTGAAGGATGCGCGGCGCTTCGGCTGGAATGTGCCCGATTGCGGCTTCGAATGGACGACGCTGCGCGACAATGTGCTGGCCGATGTCGACCGGCTGGAGGGTCTCTACAAGAACACGCTGGACAGCCATGAGGTCGAACTGATCCCCGAGCGGGCGACGATCACCGGGCCGCATGGCGTGAAGCTGGCCAGCGGGCGCGAGGTCACGGCCAGATATATCCTGGTTTCGACCGGCGCCTGGCCCATCGTTCCCGACATCGAGGGGGCGGAGCATGGCGTGACGTCCAATGAACTGTTCCACCTGGAGGAATGCCCGAAGCGGATCGTGATCGTCGGCGGCGGCTATATCGCCAATGAATTTGCGGGCATCTTCCACCAGTTCGGCAGCCATGTGACGATCGTCAACCGGTCCAACACCCTGCTGCGCGGCTATGACGAGCAGATCCGCGACCGGCTGCTCCAGATTTCGACGATGAAGGGGATCAATTTCCGCTTCAACGCCGAGATGGAGAAGATCGAGAAGAATGAGGACGGCACGCTGTGCGTCCGGTTCAGGAGCGGCGATCCGATCGCCTGCGACCTGCTGGTCTTCGCGACCGGGCGCAAGCCGCATGTCGATGGGCTGGGCCTGGAGAATGCCGGGGTCGAACTGAGCGACAAGGGCGCGATCAAGGTCGATGAATATAGCCGCACGAGCTGCGCGAGCATCTATGCGGTGGGCGACGTCACCGACCGGATGCAGCTCACCCCCGTCGCGATCCGCGAGGGGCATGCCTTTGCGGATACGGTGTTCGGGGACAATCCGCGCACGGTCGATTATGATTGCGTGCCCTCCGCCGTGTTCAGCCATCCGCCGCTGGCGGGCGTGGGGCTGACCGAGGCGCAGGCGAAGAACAAATATGGGACGGTGAAGGTCTATACCTCCGACTTCCGGCCGATGAAGAATGTGCTGGCCGGGCGGGACGAGCGGGCGCTCTACAAGATGGTGGTGGACGCGACGACCAATCGCGTGGTCGGGCTGCACATGATCGGGCCGGATGCGCCGGAAATCCTTCAGGCGGCCGCGATTGCGGTGAAGGCCGGCCTCACCAAGCAGGAGTTCGACGACACCGTCGCCCTGCATCCGAGCATGGCCGAGGAGTTGGTGCTGTTGAAATAAGGCTCAGGCGTCGGCCGCGAAGGTGAGGACGAGAGCGTCGCGCCAGGCGGGTTGCGCCGGGTCGACCGCATGGATTTCGGTGACGCCGTGCATGATGCGGTGGTCGTCGATCAGCACCGCGTCGCCGGGGCGGGCAAGGGTGAATTCGCCCAATGCGCCGCCCTCCGGCGTGCCGATGCGGGTGACGCCTTCGCGGACGTTGCGGCGTTCGACCAGCATGACGAAGACCCAGTCCACGCCGTCGCGGTGCATGCCTTCCGGCGTGGGGCGGCCCAGTTCCCCGGTGCGGGCCTCTATGCGGAACTGATGGAGTTCGACATGCTGCCGTCCGGCCAGGGGGAAGCTGCGCGCGCAGAAGGCGAAGATCGCCTGCATCGCGCTATTGTCGATGGTGCCTTGCTCGACGGGATCGAACCAGCGCTGCACATCGCCATTCAGCGGATTATAGTCGCGGCTCTGGAAATGCGGCTGGTGCGGTTGGCGCGTGAAGACGCCCTGTTCGCAGGCGAAGGTCGCGTGGCGGCGGCGGCGATAGCGCCCTCCGTCCGCCATATAGAGGTCGGGGCCGAGATCGTCCCAGCTTCGCGCGAGCGCGTTCCAGCCGACGGAGGGGAGCCGTTCGAACAGGTCTGCCCCGGACAGGCGGGCATAGCCGGCTTCCGCCAGTTCGTGCCGGAGGGGCGTGTCCATGAGAATGTCCGTGTCGCTCATCCGTCCTTCCTATCCGGAGAGACAGACGAGCGACAGGGCCAGTTCCCGCAAGCAGGATATGGATCGGGCGCCCATATCGGGCGCCCCTATCAGGCTATGGTGGGAACGATCCCGCCCTCCGCCCGGATCGCCGCGCCATTGGTGACGGCGGCGAGCGGGCTGGCGAGATAGGCGACCATCGACCCGATCTCGTCCGCCTCGATCAGCCGGCGGACGAGGGAGAGCGGGCGCAGCGTCCGGAAGAATTCCGCTTCGCGTTCGGCCTCGGGCGCGTCCTTGTTCTCGACCACCGACTGGATGAAGTCGACGATCCCTTCCGAACGGGTGGGACCGGGCAACACCGAATTCACCGTCACGCCGGTGCCGCGCGTCTGTTCGGCCAGTCCGCGGGCGATGGCGAGCTGGGCGGTCTTGGTCATGCCGTAGTGGATCATCTCGCCGGGGATCACCAGCGCGCTTTCGCTGGCGATGAAGATGATGCGGCCCCAGTTCTTCGCGATCATGCGTGGGAAATAATGACGGGCGAGGCGGGCGCCGCTGACGACGTTGACCTCGAAGAAATGATGCCAGTCCTCGTCGGAGATTTCGGTGAAGGGCTTGGCTTCGTAGATGCCGAGATTGTTGACGAGGATGTCGACGTCCGGAGCGGCTTCGATGAGCGTGGCCGCGCCCTGCGCCGTCGCGGGATCGGCCAGGATCGGGCGGACCCTGCCGGACTGGGCAAGCTGCGCGGCCGCATCGTCGAGCTTGGCCTGATTGCGGCCGGTGATCACGACCTCCACACCTTCTTCGGCAAGGCGCCTGGCGATGGCAAAGCCGATCCCGGCGGTCGATCCGGTGACGAGCGCGGTCCTGCCGTTGAGTTTCAGATCCATGGGGCAACTCCTGTTCTGCGTGAGTGAACGCAGAAATAGGAGAAGGGATCATTGATGATTAGAATGATCATCGTCACTATAGAAGTGATTTCAGATCATGAGCGATGCATGGATAACCGCTTCGGGGATATAGAGACGTTTCTGGCGGTGGCGCAGGAGGGCAGCCTTGCCTCCGCCGCCAGGGCCTTGCGGCTGACGCCGTCCGCCGTCAGCCGCAGCATCGCCCGGCTGGAGCAGCGGCTGGGTGTCACCCTGCTGCGGCGGACCACGCGGTCGCTGGCGCTGACGATGGAAGGGGCCGCCTATCGCGACCGGATGTCGGCGCTGATGGCGGAAATGACCGATGTCGAAAGCAGGCTGGGGCAGGAGGAGCAGGGACCGCGAGGGCTGTTGCGGGTGAATGCCTCCGTATCCTTCGGCATCCACTGCCTGTTGCCGATCCTGCCCCGCTTTCTGGCCCGGCATCCGGCCGTGACGGTCGATCTGGCGTTATCCGATGCGGTGGTGGACCTGGTCGAGGAGAGGGCCGACATCGCCATCCGGATCGGGCCGCTGCGCGATACGCGGCTGCGCGCCAAGAAGCTGGGGCGCAGCCGCATGGTGCTGGTCGCCAGTCCCGCCTATCTGGCTGCGCGGGGCATGCCGCTCAGGCCGGACGATCTGGACGGGCATGACTGCCTGCAGTTCAGCTTTCGTCGATCGGTGGACAGCTGGGCCTTCCGGATCGGCGGGCGGACGGTGCAGCGTCCGGTGCAGGGGCGTTTCTTCGGCAATTCGGGCGAGGTCGTGCGGCAGATGGCGATCGCGGGCGGCGGCATAGCGCGGCACGGGCGCTTTCACGTCGCCGCCGACGTGCGGGAAGGGCGGCTGGTCGAGGTGCTGGGCGATTTCAGCACGGGGGAGGGCGAGGATATTCACGCGCTCTATTCCGCGCAGGACCGGCTGGCGGCGCGGGTGCGGGCTTTTCTCGATTTTCTGGAGGAGGAGCTGGAATTGCCGGATTAGCCTAGAGCCAATCGACATTCAGCCCTGACGGCCTGCAAATGACGCTTTTCCGTGCTTCCGGTGCTCACCTACTTTGAGTAGGCTGCGCTCCGGGTCACGGAAAACCACC